>PEVQ01000236.1 GCA_002780205.1 Elusimicrobia bacterium CG06_land_8_20_14_3_00_38_11 | reverse complement strand
CATTCAAATCTTGAAGCATTAGAGAATGTATTAACCAAAATCACTAAACAAAATGTTGACGGATACATCTGTTGCGGTGATATTGTCGGCTACGGACCGGAACCGAATGAGTGCATTGAAAAAATTAAAAAATTAAAAAATTTAAAGATTGTGACGGGAAATCACGACAGGGCAACAGTTGGATTATTTGATATAGAGTGGTTTAACGATAATGCAAAGGCGGCGGTTTTATGGACATCATCACAACTAACTGAAGAAAATAAAAAGTTTTTGGGTGAACTGCCGGAAAAAATAATTGAAGAAAATTTTACCGTTGTTCACGGAAGTCCGCGAGAGCCCATAAACGAATATCTTATAAAATCGTCCGATATGTACGAAAATCTTAATTTTTTTGAGACGCAAATATGCTTTATCGGGCACAGTCATTATCCGTTTATTTACAGCAGTGAAAAAGATATAGCAAAATTACAGGAGAATGAACCGATAGAAATAATTTCCAAATCAATAATAAATCCCGGCTCGGTAGGGCAACCGCGGGACGGTGACAATCGTGCATGTTTTTTAATTTTGGAAGACAATAAAATTACATTTCATCGCGTTGAATATGAAATTGAAAGGGTCCAAACAAAAATGCGTGAGAAATTTTTACCGGATGCTCTCATAACAAGGTTATTATATGGAAAATAAAATCTATGATGTGGTAATTATAGGCGGTGGACCTGCGGGATTAACAGCCGGAATTTACGCGGCACGGGCACGGCTTGATTGTCTTTTGATTGACAACTACGGAATAAACGGACAGGCGGTATCAACAGATATTATTGAAAATTATCCGGGATTTCCGGACGGCATCGGCGGGTTTCAACTTGTCAAAAATTTAAAAGTTCAAGCGGAAAAATTCGGATTGAAAATTATTTCACAAGAGGTTGTTTTCGTTAATTACGCCGAAAAAAACATAGAAATTAAAACGGATGGCAAAATATATTCCGCACTTTCTTTAATAGCGGCATCCGGTGCAAAACCAAAGGACTTAGGAATTCCCGGTGAAAAAGAACTTAAAGGACGCGGCGTTTCTTACTGTGCCACCTGCGATGCCGCATTTTATAAAAATAAAACGGTTGCAGTTATCGGCGGCGGGGATACTGCAATTGAGGAAGCGCTCTTTCTTACAAAATTTGCAGATAAGGTTTTAGTGATTCACCGACGGGACAAATTACGTGCGACAAAAATTTTACAGGAAAGGGCATTCACTGCGTTCACAAATAAAAAAATAAACTTTATCTGGAATTCACGGCTCGTTGAAATTAAAGGCGCTCAAAAAGTTGAAAGCATAATTGCGGAAGATATTTTAACATCCGTAAAAACCGAAATAAATGTAGACGGCGTCTTTATGTTCGTCGGCTATAAGCCCAATACCGAGTATCTCAAAAATATCTTAAAACTTGATGAAAACGGCTACGCAATCACCGATGATGAAATGAAAACCGACAGAGCGGGAATTTTTGCGGCGGGCGACTGCAGAAAAAAATTATTAAAACAGATTATTACCGCTTGCAGTGATGGCGCAATAGCGGCATTTTCGGCGGAGAAATATCTTGACAAACTGAAAGGAACTGAATATAATAAACAAAAATAAATATTCTTGACGGAGGATTATTCATTTATGAAAAAAAATTTTTATGCCTTGCTTATCTTGTTGCTAATGTTATCGTCAAAAACTTTTGCCCGCGAAGATGAATATACCAAAATGGCGAAAGAGTTCTCCGAATCGGCATCATTACTACCTCAACCTAAAATAGCCATAATGCCTTTTGTCTATCTTGACAAAAGAATTTCCGACGGCGGACCTATCGTCTCCGAACGCCTGACAACCCGCATAGTAAAATTAAAAAAATTCCAGGTGATTGAAAGACAACTTCTTGAAAAGGTTTTGACTGAACAAAATCTCGGCACCACAGGCAGGTATAATTGATGTTGAAAGCACAAAAAAAATCGGAAAAATATTGGGGGTAAGTGCAATCATAACCGGAACTCTTTTAGATGTAGAAAACCAGATGGTGGAAATAAATGCACGGCTGATAAATACGGAAACAGCGGAAGTTATTGCTACATCGTCAGTTGAAATAAAAAAGATATGGTCAGATGTCCCGACAACCCAGCCGCAACAACCGACGACAACGAGCCCGGCATCACAGCCGACATATACTCAACCGACATATAACCAACCGGCAGCCCGGCATGTAAAGGGAGATTCGTTCTTTGATATTTTTATGGGTGGTGGCAGCGGCAAAATGGATCTAAGTTTCAAGAATACTTCAACGCCGATTTACGAATATGAGTTATCTTTTGATATAAACGGTAACGGCATTTTCAATGATACCAGCCCGAATTATTCTGAAGTAAGTTTCACAGATCTTGAAACAGCAAATGCCGGTTTTCTTTGGGGTTTTAGAATCGGCGGTTTCAGCGCAGGAAAATTATTGGGCGGCGAGTTGGAAATATCTCATTATGCACAACAAATTACGGCGTAGGAAACGACAGTAACATTAGACGGCTACTCAACAAATTCATTTAGTTTTTATGTTGATGATTATCTCAAAGTTAACACCTATCTCATGGCCGGCGATTTGTTGCTGCGTTTTTCAAGCAGAACAATACAGCCATATATCGGCTTGGGTATTGGCTTGACATTAAATAACACCACATCGCCTTACATTTATCAGTTTTACGACACTACATTTAGAAAACCGCTGGACCAACTTAATGT
>PEVQ01000206.1:2939-7608 GCA_002780205.1 Elusimicrobia bacterium CG06_land_8_20_14_3_00_38_11 | reverse complement strand
GTTGAAATATCACCCACCAGTCCGGCAGAGGTTAATTTTTCGTTGAAAAAGAAATAAGTAGCACCCTTAAGGGTGCTACTACAATTTTGAGATTGCCACGGGACTTCGTCCCTCGCAATGACGAACGAGTGAGATTGCTTCAAGTCGGGCGGATAAATCCGCCCCTACGCGCCTCGCAATGACAGTCGGTTTTGTTCTGCGTCTGTTCTGCGTTTTAGTTCCGCGTCAGTTCCGCGAATCTTTCGCAATGACAGATTAAAAATCCTCTCAAGTGGTTGATTTACATCAACCGCTACAAGTGGGGATTTTTTTATTTGCAATTTTTATATTTTTTGGTATAATGAGACCGTTGAAAAAGTCATCAACGGTCTTGAATTGTTGGGTTTTTCAACAATCTCATAATAAAGCGAAAGTTAAAATTCAAATAGAGGGAAAATTTTTTATGAACATTAAAGAAAAAATTGAGAAAAGAAAAGCGGTTGTCGGAATTATCGGATTGGGATATGTAGGGTTGCCTCTTGCAATTGAATTTGCTAAGGGTGGTTTCAGGACAATCGGATTGGATATTGACGAAAGAAAAATTTCATCGCTAAAAAATAAAAAAAGTTACATAAAGCATATTCCGTCGGCGAACATAAAAAATCTGAAAAATTTTGAAGCGTCCAGTGATTTTTCAAGATTAAAAAATATTGACTGCGTTATTGTCTGCGTACCGACACCCTTGACGGAAATGAAAGAACCGGATATGAGTTTTATAGTAAAAACATCGGAAGTTATTGCAAAATATCTGCATAAAGGACAGTTGGTCATTCTTGAAAGCACGACTTATCCCGGGACAACCGATGAGGTGGTAAAACCGCTCCTGGAAAAGACAAAACTTAAAGCCGGTATTGATTTTTATCTTGCGTTTTCACCCGAACGGGAAGACCCGGGCAACAAACAATATAATACAAAAACAATTCCGAAAGTTGTCGGCGGGCTTAATAAAATTTCAACGGAACTCGCGTCGCTTCTTTACGCAAGTGTCGTGAATAAAATTGTGCCGGTATCGTCTATGAAAGTTGCAGAATCAACAAAAATGCTGGAAAATACTTTTCGCGCCGTCAATATCGCCATGATAAACGAACTAAAAATTTTGTTTGATAAAATGGGTTTTGATATTTGGGAAGTGATAGAAGCAAGTAAAACAAAACCGTTCGGATTTATGCCTTTTTATCCGGGACCCGGTTGGGGCGGACATTGTATTCCCATTGACCCGTTTTATCTCTCGTGGAAGGCGAAACAGTATAATTTTCAGACGAAGTTTATAGAACTTGCCGGTGAAATAAACACAAGAATGCCGGAGTATGTTGTTGAAAAATTACAGGATGCCCTTAATGAAAAAGGTGTTGCCCTGAAAAATTCAAAAGTTCTGCTCTTGGGAATGGCTTACAAAAAGGACTCCGACGATATAAGAGAATCGCCATCTTTGGAATTGATAGAAATTTTAGAAAAAAAAGGCGCCGCCGTTTCTTACAATGACCCGTATATTCCGAAAATTCCGAGAATGCGCCGTCATCAAATTGAAAAAAAATCTATCAATCTTACAGTTGCTAATCTTAAAAAGTTTGATGCGGTTTTAATTTCAACCAACCATTCCTGTTATGATTATGATTTTATTTTAAAAAATTCAAAATTGATTATTGATACCCGAAATGCCGTAAAGAAAAAAGATAAAAAAGTCATCAAAGCGTAAAAGGAATAGAAGCGGAATAACGCGGATATTAACGCGGAAAAACGCGGAAGGTGTCATTCTGAACGGAATGAAATGAAGTGAAGAATCTCAAAGCGAGATGTTTCCCCTTCACTCTGTTCAGGGTCAACATGACATCAGTGTGAATCAGCGTGTTGTTCAGCGTAAATCTGCTTCTATGCAGTATATGAAAATATCAAAAATCATTGAACCCGTCCTAAATTTTTTCTTTCCCGATGTTTGTGTTATCTGCGGCGAAGATACCGATAAAAATAATTTATCGGTATGCCGTAAATGCCTCAATAAAATTGAGTTTATAAAGCCGCCGTATTGCCAAACCTGTTTTCTTCCGCTTGCCGACGGTGGGGCGCATTGCTGGCAGTGCCGAAGAACAAAATATCATTTTGAAAAGATTATTGCCGTAGGTAAATACACCGGTGTTTTGCGGGGACTTATTCTTAAATTCAAAGAAAAAGATTTTTTGAAAACTGTCCTCGGCAATTTGTTGCTTGAAGTTTTAGTAAAAAATATTGCTCTTAACCAATTTGATTTAATTACAGCGGTGCCGTTAAGCAAAAAAAAAGAGTTCGTCAGGGACTATAATCAGTCGCAACTTTTGGCTGAATTGCTTGCCGATAAGACGAAGAAACAGGTTGTCAGCGGAAATCTTGTAAGAATGAAAGATACAAAACCGCAGTTTGAACTTACCCGTGCCGAACGGCTTGTTAATTTAAGAGATGTCTTTTTTGTTAAAAATCCGTCGGTATTTAAGAATAAAAACATTGTTCTTGTAGATGACATTGCAACCACCTGTTCAACTTTGGAAGAATGTTCCACGGTCTTGAAAAAAGCCGGTGCAAAAAAAGTTTTCTGTGCCGTTCTCGCCAGAGATTAAATTTTTTTCATAAAACGAAAAATCGGTTGACATTTTTTTTCAATATTATATAATAATGCCATTCATTTATGAATATACTTAAAAACATTAAAAATGTCATTGATAGCGAAATAGAAACATTAAAGGTTTTGAAGAAAAATGTCGCCGTACCGTATAAACAAGCGGTAGGAATGATTTTTAAGTGCAAAGGGAAAGTAATCGTTACCGGCGTCGGAAAATCCGGAAATATCGCACAAAAAATCGCGGCGACACTGGTGTCGACGGGTACAACCGCTATGTATCTTCATCCGACGGAGGGAATGCATGGCTCTCTCGGCGTCGTTCGCAAAGATGATGTAATTCTTGCCGTCGGTAAATCGGGCGAAAGCGAAGAACTTTTAGGCATTTTGGGTCCCATCAAAAAAATCGGCGCAAAGGTAATTTCCATAACCGCCAATCTTGAATCAACCCTCGCAAAAAACTCGGACATCATTTTGTATACACCGATAAAGCAGGAGGCGTGTCCATTGGATTTAATTCCCACAAATTCCACGACCGCCGCTCTTGTCATAGGCGACGCGATTGCGGTTACTCTTATGAAAATGAGAAAATTCAAGTCGGAGGATTTCGGGTTGCTCCATCCGGGCGGGATTATCGGCAAACGGCTTCTTCTTACCGTCGGCGACATCATGCGTTCCGGCGAGGATAATCCTACGATTTTGCTCAACGACTCTATAAAAAACATGCTTATTGAAATTACAAAAAAAAGATGCGGCGCCGTTTCTGTAATTGCTCAAAATCAAAAACTTTTGGGATTTATTACCGACTATGATATAAGAAAAATTCTTGAGAAAAAAGAGGATATATTTTCCAAAAAAATAAAAGATATAATGAATCCGAAACCGATATTCGTATATTCCGGTATGAAAGCGGTGGATGTTCTGGCAGTTATGCAAAACAGGGAAAAAGCGATTGTGGTTTTACCGGTAATTAACAGAAAAAAAAAGGTTACCGGAATAATTCATATGCAGGATATTTTAGCGAAAGGTTTGTGAAAATTATGAAAATTCAGATGGTTGACTTAAAGGCGAGTTATCCGGAAATTAGGGGAGAGATTGATTCCGCAATAAAAAATGTTTTGGATAAAACAAATTTTAT
This sequence comes from Elusimicrobia bacterium CG06_land_8_20_14_3_00_38_11, assembly GCA_002780205.1. GTDB lineage: Bacteria > Elusimicrobiota > UBA8919 > UBA8919 > UBA8919 > UBA8919. The sequence continues at coordinate 3,844 of PEVQ01000206.1, read as the reverse complement.
TCTCGGTGAAGAGGTTAAAAAATTTGAAAGCGATTTTGCGAAGTACTGCGGAGCAAAATATGCCGTAGGGGTTGCCAATGGTACCGATGCAATAAAAATTGCGGTTCTTGCCGCAGGAATTAAAAAAGGCGATGAAGTGATAACGACGCCGTTTACTTTTATTGCCACCGCCGAAGCAATAGTTCAAGCCGGTGGCGTTCCTGTTTTTGCAGATATTGAAATGGATTCATATAACATCAGTCCGAACGAAATTGAAAAGAAAATCACAAAGAAAACGAGAGCAATTTTGCCGGTTCACTTATACGGTCATCCCTGCGATATGGAAGAGATTTTAAAAATCGCAAAAAAATATAACTTAAAAGTCATAGAAGATTGCGCCCAGTCATTTTCCGCAAAATATAAACTTCCGACTTCCGACTTCCGACTTACGGGTTCTTTTGGCGATGCCGGTTGTTTCAGTTTTTTTCCCGCAAAAAATCTCGGATGTTTCGGCGACGGCGGAATGGTTATAACAAACGCTCAAGAAATTTACGAAAACGCGAAAGCATTAAGAAATCACGGGCAGAGAGAAAAATATTTTTCCGTTATGGACGGATTTAATTCCCGTCTTGATACGATTCAAGCCGCAATACTTTCGGTTAAATTGAAACATATTGATAAATGGACCCAAATGAGATATAGTGTCGCACAGAAATACAACGAATTGCTGAAAGATATTGCAACGGTGCCGAGCGTAAAAGAAAATTGCAAACATTCGTTCAATTATTACACAATCCGTTTTCAGGATAAAGCAACAAGAGACAAAGTCCAGAAACATTTAACTGAAAATGGAATATCAAATCAAATTTATTATCCACAGTCGCTGCATTTACAAAAGGTTTATGAGAATTTAAACTACAAAAAAG
>PEVQ01000206.1:1672-2929 GCA_002780205.1 Elusimicrobia bacterium CG06_land_8_20_14_3_00_38_11 | reverse complement strand
GGGCACAGAGGACGCAGAGAAAACTATTAAAATTATTTGCTTTTGCCTTTCTCTCTTTTTATCTCCGCGTCTCCGCGGTTTATATTTTTAATTAAGAACCGTCCCCAATTTCCCAAGAAGGATTATGAAAAATATCACCGCAGAGGGCACAAAGTTCGCAGAGATGGACAAAAAGGAATTTTTAAATAAAATAACAGAAACAATTATTGGTGTGGCTATAAACATTCACCGTGAATTAGGTCCCGGACTTCTTGAATCTGCATATGAGGTATGTCTGGTGTATGCCCTTGCAAAATCAGGACTAAAGATAGAACAACAAAAGGCACTTCCTATTGTATACCATGGAATAAAACTCGACTGTGGATATCGGTTAGATTTGGTAGTAGAGAATGAAGTTATTGTAGAGATAAAATCAGTTGAGAAAATATTGCCAATTCACAAAGCACAATTAATGACTTATTTAAAATTATCCGGTTACAAGGTCGGTTTGTTGATTAATTTTAATGTTGAAATACTGAAAAACGGAATTCGCAGGGTTGTTAATAATTTTTAATTTCTCCGTGTACTCCGCGTTCTCTGCGGTTCAATTGAATTTTTAACATGGTATTGTCAAAAATAAAATGAAAAGAAATGAACCGCAGAGTGCGCAGAGAACGCAAAGAGAGATGAACGAAGAATATCTTTAAAATTCTCTGCGTGCTCTGTGTTCTCTGCGGTTAAGTTTTTGACATTACTTTTAACATTAATGGGAGGTTTTTATGGAAGAGCAGGAAATCGATTTGAGGGATTATTTGAGGGTGTTGAAAAAGAGATTTGGATTGGTTGTTTGGATTACAATTGGCTGTGCTGTTATTTCGGTTTTAATTGCATTGATTTTGCCGTCCGTGTATGAATCATCAGCAATCATTGAGCCGGCAAAGATAAACAATGTTTCGGTTGAGACCTCGGCAGTCGGGGAGTTGCTTTTTAAGAATCCGTTGAACCCTTATTTGAAAGATATTGCAAAACAGATGGGTCTGAAAGAAAAAGAGGCATATTATCTTCCTAAAAGGTTTGAAATGTTAGATAAATTGGGTTATATTCAGATAAGAGGCAAAGGAAATACGCCCGAAGAAGCAAAAAAGTTGGTGGATGTAATTGTTTCATTGATATTAAAAAGGCATGAAAAATTAGTAGGAAACGCGTTAAAAATTTCAGATGATGAAATGTCTAACCTAAAAGCACAACTCTTAAATGTAAAAAGTGAAATTGAACAAC
>PEVQ01000206.1:1254-1540 GCA_002780205.1 Elusimicrobia bacterium CG06_land_8_20_14_3_00_38_11 | reverse complement strand
AGATGGAATTAAAATATTATACAAAAAACGCATTGGTTATTGCCGAATCGGCATTGCCGCTTATGAAATCTGGACCTTCAAAAAGAAACATAGTTGCCATCGCAACCATATTTGGCTTTTTCGTCTCAATATTTTCAGCATTTGTCGTTGAATTTTTCCAAAAAAACCCGTTATAAAATATGGGCACCAATAGAAAAGAAATTATTTCAAAATTAAAAGATTTTTTTATTAAATCAGCGTCTGAATACTGTATTGATATGGCATTCCTTTACGGCTCCCGGGCATC
>PEVQ01000206.1:608-1243 GCA_002780205.1 Elusimicrobia bacterium CG06_land_8_20_14_3_00_38_11 | reverse complement strand
TTCAGATATTGACCTGGCAATACTTTTTGCTGACGAGACAGGAAACTGCGAAAAAATTTTTTCATTGCTTACAGAAATAACCTACAAATTAACCAAAGAATTAAACAAAGAAGTAAATATTATTTCTATTGACAGGAATTTTCCCCATCCGATGCTTTACTATAATGCGATAGTTTTAGGTATCCCGGTGTTTACAAAAGACAATGACAAATATCTATACTTAAAATTGGAAGCCATTTATCAGATGGAAGATTTTCAGATTTACGGTATCAGATGGCAAAAGGAAATCACCGCAAAACTAATGGAGGAAATAACCAATGCCCGAGTTTAAGTATGCAAAAGGAAGAGTTGTTGAATCATTACAGTATATTGCTACCGAGTTAAAAGAGTTTGAACAGGATTATGCTTCTAAAACATGGCAGGATTATCAAGATGACAAAAAACTACAAAAATTGATAGACCGAACAGTTGAAAATATTCTTACTGCTCTTATTGAAGTATGCGGTACTATTCTCACGCAGGAAAATATCCCGGTAGAAAATTATACCCAGGTTTTTAGCGAGTGTGCCAAAAAATTAGGTTTCTCTAAAGAAGAACAAGAAACCCTGGCTAAACTGGCATTACAGCGAAATCGG
>PEVQ01000206.1:197-505 GCA_002780205.1 Elusimicrobia bacterium CG06_land_8_20_14_3_00_38_11 | reverse complement strand
TAGCAAAAATTTTGGAAAGGGAAAAATAGTCACCATAGCAACCATATTTGGCTTTTTCGTCTCAATATTTTCAGCATTTGTCGTTGAGTTTTTCAAACAACCATATAAATAACAATGAGATTCAAATTAAGACCCTTTTTTAAGGATATTTCTTTAACATTTATCACTGAATCTATAGTTTTAATTGCTTTCTTTTTTATTTATAGATTAATTGCATTAAATTTTGGACCGGAGGGCGTAGGAGAATATTCTTTGGTTAAAAGAGTAATTGGATTTATGCAGCCACTTTTACTTTTAGGGTTATGGGT
>PEVQ01000206.1:0-154 GCA_002780205.1 Elusimicrobia bacterium CG06_land_8_20_14_3_00_38_11 | reverse complement strand
AGAAGTAGTTATATAAAAGCAGGAGGATTAACAGTTGCAACTGCTACTTTTATATTTTTAATTTTTATAAATTTATTTAAAGATTATTTCGCCAAAATATTTTTTGGTACCGCTAATTATACTAGTTTAATTCTACCTTTTTCATTTTTTTTGG
>PEVQ01000226.1 GCA_002780205.1 Elusimicrobia bacterium CG06_land_8_20_14_3_00_38_11 | reverse complement strand
ACCAAAATTCAAACGCCGCAAGAAAACAAATTCCGCAGATAAAAATAAGAAACGGAATATAACCGAGATATACGGCGACGAAAACGACAGGAATTAAAATCACCGATATTAAAATTCTGTTAAACATTTTTACAAACCGCCGAACCGTCTGTTTCTTTTTTGATAATCAGAGATTGCTTCCATTAGATTTTTCTTTTTGAAATCGGGCCAGAGAGTTTTCGTCGTATAAAATTCGGAATATGCCGACTGCCACAAAAGAAAATTTGAAATACGACTTTCACCGGAAGTCCTTATTATCAAATCCGGGAAAGGTAAGTCCGTCGTATAAAGATATTTCTCAAAAATTTTTTCATCAACTTTTTTATAGATACCCTCGGTTATAATTTCGTTGACCGCATCAACTATTTCCTGTCTGCCTCCGTAGTTAAGTGCAATATTCAGTATCATACCCGTATTTTTTGATGTTTTTTCCGTCGCTTTTTTAACTAATTTAACAATGTTAATCGGCAATTCAGAAATGCGGCCTATTATGATAACTTTAACATTGTTTTTATGCAGGGAACCGAGTTCCTTTTTGATAAACAACTTCAAAAGATTAAAAAGACCCTTTATCTCGGATTTTGGTCTGTTCCAATTCTCCGTTGAAAACGCATACAGCGTCAAAACTCTAATCCCCGTATCACTGGCTGCTCTTACAACTTCCCTCACACTTTTCATACCGGCATGATGCCCATAAAGGCGGGGAAGCCCTCTTTTTTTTGCCCAGCGGCCGTTTCCGTCCATTATTATCGCTATATGTTTGGGTATTAACATCAATTAAAAATTAAAAATTAAAAATTAAAAATGTCTTTTAACCTAAATTTTACATTTTACATTTTACATTTTTAATTGCCTCTCATACCGTCATTATTTCTTTTTCTTTCTGAAGCAGCATTTCATCTATTTTTTTTATGTAATTTTCCGTAAGTTTTTGCATTTCATCCTGCGATTTAAATTTTTCATCTTCGGTAATTTTCTTTTCGTTAAAACTTTTCTTTACAAGTTCCAGCGAAATCCTTCTCTCATTTCTTAATTCAATTTTGTAATCCTCCGCCATTTTTTTTGCGGTCTTGATAATCTCTTTTCTGCGTTCCTCAGTAAGTTGAGGAATAGGAAGCCGTATAACCTTGCCGTCATTTTGAGGCGTAATTCCTATATCCGCTTTTAATATCGCTTTTTCAAGTTCCTGTAAAACACCTTTATCCCATGGCGTAAGCACCATCAGACGCGGCTCCGGAATTGAAATACCAGCCACTTGATTTACAGGTAAATCAGAATCATAATATCTTACTTTTACCGTGTCCAAAATCGCAGGGGTCGCCCGACCAGTTTTAAGAGTCAAAAAGTCAGATTTAAGATGTTCCAATGTCTTTTTCATCTTTTCTTCTGCCTGAGCGAAAATCTGTTTGGACATAAAAACCTCCAGGAAAGGCAATTAAAAATGTAAAATGAAAAATTAAAAATTATAGGTGAATAAGCGAGCCGACATTTTTTCCTGAGACCGCTTTTAATATACTCCCGCTTTTATTGAAATTGAGAATTATAATTTCAATTTTATGCCGGCGGCATAATGAAAGGGCCGATGTATCCATTACCTTTAGATTTTTTTTTATCGCATCATCATATGAAATTTCTTTAATAAATTCAGCCCTCGGATTTTTTTTAGGGTCATCATCGTATAAACCGTCAACATTAGTCGCTTTTATGAGCAATTCCGCTTTTGATTCCACTGCAAAAATTGCGGAAGCGGTATCCGTAGTAAAATGAGGGCGACCTGTGCCGCCGACCATAATAATGATATTTCTATTTTTCCATGCATTGTCAATTTTTTCAAGTGTGAACTGCTGTAAAAAATTACCCACGCCAAAAGAAGAAAACACTTTTGCGGGAATGTTTTTTGACTTTAATCTTTCGCCTAAAACCATACCGTTAATAAGTGTCGCCGTCATACCTATATAATCCGCCGCCGTTTTGTCAATAAGTTTACCGTCAACGTTACCGCGCCAGATGTTGCCGCCGCCGACCACAATTCCGACAGAAACGCCTCTTTTATAGATAGGAACTATTTCAGAAATTATTTTATCAACTGACGAGAAATTAATCCCAGAACAGTTTTTACCAAGCGATTCACCGGAAAGTTTTATAATAATTTTTTTATACATCTTTTATTTTTATTCTTCGCCTATTTTAAATCTTGCAAATCTTATAACCTTAATGTTTTCGCCAAGTTTAGCAATCGCATCCGTTATCAGTTCTTTTACTTTCTTTTTGCCGGATGTGTCCCTGATATACGGTTGTTCAAGAAGACAAATTCTTTCGTAAAATTTACCAAGACGGCCGACTATTATTTTGTCAATAATTTTTTCCGGCTTACCTTCCTTTAACGCCTGTGCTTTCAGTATCTCTTTTTCTTTTGACAGTTCTTCAGCCGGAATATTTTCAATTCCCACGACGGAAGGCGAGGCGGCGGCAATCTGCATGGAAATTTCTTTGCCGAGATTTTGGAAATCTTCCGTTTTGGCGACAAAATCGGTCTCGCAGTTCAACTCCAACAAAACACCTAACTTGCTCCCCGGATGGATGTATGAAAATATTAAGCCCTCTTTTGCCGTCCTTGAAGATTTTTTCAGGGCAGTCGCAATTCCTTTTTCTCTTAATTTTGTAACCGCCTTTTCCTCGTCGCCGGCGGTCTCCATAAGCGCTTGTTTACAGTCCATCATTCCGCAACTTGTTTTTTCGCGAAGACGGGCAACCATTTCACCAGTTATCTTTACTGTTTGAGACATTTTTTACCTCTCTTGGCAGTTGTAAGGATTAAGTGGTAAGAATTAAGAAAAACTTAATCCTTAAAGCGAAGCGACTTACTACTCAGAGCGGAATATACTTTACATTGGTGAAGCACTTCGTCTGTCACCCTGAGTGGAACGAAGGGTCTCGCATT
>PEVQ01000030.1 GCA_002780205.1 Elusimicrobia bacterium CG06_land_8_20_14_3_00_38_11 | reverse complement strand
AGAATCTCAAGACAAGATGCTTCGTTTCATCCCACGGGGACTCCCTTCGGTCGCTCAGCATGACACTTCGTGTCATTTTTAATTTTACATTTTGCATTTTTAATTGCCTTTATACTATTCCCAATATCTCCTGCGATAATTTTTCAGAAACTGTCTCGTAAAATGCCGGCTCCATCGTATAAGTCGCCCGTCCTTGTGATAACGAACGCAGCGACGATGAATACCCGAACATTGCTGCTAACGGAACATATCCGTCAATTGTATGAACTTTTTTATTGGTCAACATGTTTTCAATTCTTCCGCGACGGGCATTTATATCACCCAGAATATCGCCTAAATATTCCTCAGGCGTGATGACTTCTAACTTCATTATCGGCTCCAATAAAACGGGGGATGCTTTTTTGAGCGCTTCCTTTGTCCCGATGGATGCCGCCATCTTAAATGCGATGTCCGATGAATCAACCTCGTGATATGAGCCGTCTTGCAGCGTTACTTTGACATCCACGACGGGGAACCCGCCGAGAACTCCTGTTTCAAGCGCCGAAATAATTCCGTCCTCAATTGATGAAAAAAATTCCCGAGGGATTCGTCCCTCTCTGATGTCGTTTATAAACTCAAAACCTTTCCCTTTTTGATTGGGTTCAACGAGCAATTCAACATGCCCGTACTGTCCGTGACCGCCTGTCTGCCGTATAAACTTTCCGACTGCCTCGGCGGTTCTTTTTACGGTTTCCTTATACGCAACCTGAGGTGCGCCTATGTTTGCCGCAACGGAAAATTCCCGCTTCATCCTGTCAACAAGAATTTCCAGATGCAATTCGCCCATTCCGGAAATAATTGTCTGGCCGGTTTCAGTATCTATTTTTAACTTAAATGTCGGGTCTTCCTCGGAAAGTTTGGAAAGTGCTTTAGAAAGTTTTTCCTCATCTGATTTTGTTTTCGGTTCAATCGCAAGCCAGATGACAGGGTCGGGAAATTTTATATTTTCTAAAATGATGGGCTCTTTTTCATCGCAGAGCGTATCGCCGGTAAAAGTTTTTTTGAATCCTACCACACCCGCTATATCGCCTGCTATCACTTCTTCAACCTCTTCGCGGTCGTTGGAATGCATTTTTACAAGTTTAGAAATTCTCTCACGAGAATTTCTGGTAGAATTATAAATAGAATGTCCTCTTTTGATAGTGCCGGAATAAACCCTGATGTATGTCAGCCGTCCCACGAACGGGTCGGTCTGAATTTTGAATGCGAGCGCCGCCACCGGCGCTTCTTCATCGGCAACGCGTTGGATTTTTTCGTTGGTTTCCGGATCCGTTCCTGCGATGGCGTGAATATCAATCGGTGAAGGAAGATATTCAACAATCGCATCAAGTAAAAATTGGACGCCTTTATTTTTCAAAGAAGAACCGCACAGAACGGGAACTATTTTTCCGGAAATTGTCAGGGTTCTTACCGCATTGATCAGTTCCTCTTCGGTTATTTTACCGTCGCCGCCTACGAACTTATGCATAATATTATGGTCTGCGTCGGCGGATGCCTCTATAAGTTTTGCCCTATATTCTTTAACGAGCGGTTTTATATCCTGAGGAATTCCCGTTTCCTCAAATTTTACTCCAAGTTCATCAGTATACTGGAATGCTTTCATTTTTATTAAATCAACTATCCCTGAAAATTTATCTTCACTGCCGATTGGGAGTTGTAAAAGCACGGGATTTGTATTGAGTTTTTTCCTCATCGCATCAACAACACCGAAAAAATTTGCGCCTGTCCTGTCAAGTTTATTTATAAAAGCAACCCGCGGAACTTTATATTTATCCGCCTGACGCCAGACCGTCTCCGATTGCGGCTGAACGCCTCCGACGCCGCAGAAAACAACGACGGCACCGTCAAGAACGCGCAACGATCTCTCAACCTCGGCGGTAAAATCAACATGGCCCGGGGTATCTATAACATTTATAGTGTGCCCCAGCCATTCCAGTGTTATCGCGGCGGAAGTGATGGTAATGCCCCTCTCCTGCTCCTGTTCCATCCAATCGGTAGTGGTGGTTCCTTCATCAACATTTCCGATACGGTGAATTTTTCCGCTGTAAAAAAGCAGCCGCTCCGTAGTAGTTGTTTTACCCGCGTCTATATGCGCTATAATTCCGATATTTCTGATGATTGATAAATCAGCCATTTTATTTTTTTTAGCCACAGAATTACACAGAATTGGCGAAGCGTCACTGAATTTTTCTGTGTTCATCTGTGTCCATCTGTGGCTCGTTTGTTCCTTTTCAATTTCTAAAACAGGCATATTAAAATCAATTAAAAATTAAAAGTTAAAAATTAAAAATGTTTTTTACCGCAATTTTACATTTTTCATTTTACATTTTTAATTGCCTTTCCTTACCATCTGTAATGTGCGAACGCCTTGTTTGCCGCAGCCATCTTATGAACGTCCTCCCTTTTTTTAACGGCGCTGCCGGTATTGTTGGAAGCATCAATTATTTCCGCTGCAAGACGCTCGCTGAACGGCTTTCCTTTTCTGGCGGCAGCATACATCAAAAGCCATCTGACGGCAAGGGCAATTCCGCGGTCATGTTTTACTTCAATAGGAATCTGATATGTTGCACCGCCGACACGACGCGGCTTCACTTCCAAAAGCGGTCTCACATTTTTCATCGCACGCTCTAAAACCGCAATGGGCTCCTGTTTTGTTTTTTCTTTTATTAGAGCCATCGCATCGTAACAGATTGTTTCGGCATGCGTTCGTTTCCCGCATTTCAGCATATCAAATATAAACCGTGAAATTACCAAACTATTATATTTGTAATCCGGTTTTGCCGGTTCTTTTTTTATTTTTCTCGCTTTTCTTGACATAGTAAATTCAATTAAAAATTAAAAGTTAAAAATGAAAAATTGACGTCATTCTGAATGAAGCAAAGCGAAATGAAGAATCTCAAGACAAGATGCTTCGTTTCA
>PEVQ01000245.1:11680-13568 GCA_002780205.1 Elusimicrobia bacterium CG06_land_8_20_14_3_00_38_11 | reverse complement strand
TCTTGCCGCCGTATCTTCAGTCGATTTCATAGTGAAATTTTCGCAACCCACGCCGCACCAACTTATAAAAAAAATCATGCCCGATGTTTTGGTAAAAGGCGCCGATTGGAAAAGCGAAAAAATCGTCGGCAGCGACCTCGCAAAAAAGGTTCTAACAATCCCGCTTGTAAAAGGCCGCTCCACGACCAAAATCATTAAGAAACTGAAAAATTTATAAGATGGAAAATCAGAAAATTTACAGAATTATTGACGCAAATCTGAACAGGTCAAGAGAGGGTTTGCGGGTTGTTGAGGATTTTTTAAGATTTGTAATGTCTGATGAGAATCTGTCATCGGTAATAAAAAAACAGCGACATAATATTGACAAAATAGCAAGAACCGTTTATTCGCAGTTAGTTTCATCCCGAAACAGTAAAAATGATGTTTTCCGCCGGACAAAAGAGCCCCGTAAAAAAAATGGTTTTTCCGTTGTCGTCTCAAATATAAAAAGGGTTGAAGAATCCTTGCGGGTACTTGAGGAATTCTCAAAAATTATTTCCGCTTCCGCCGGATCAAAATTCAAAAAAATAAGATTTAAGATTTACGATATAGAAAAAGAAATTGTGAAAAAAATCTTATGACACAGATAGAATTTGCCAAAAAAAATATTATCACAAAAGAAATGCGTTCAATTGCAAAACATGAAGGTATTTCTGCTGAATTTATCAGAAAAGGTATTGCCAACGGAACAATAGTTATTTTGAGAAACTACTTCCGACTTCCGACTTCCGACTTCCGCATCGTCGGCATCGGCAGAAATCTCAAGATAAAAGTCAACGCGAACATAGGAACCTCGCCGATGAATATAAACATCGGCTATGAAAGACAAAAGGTCTTAACCGCTATAAAATACGGTGCGGATGCCGTTATGGACTTGTCAACGGGCGGCAACATTTCAAAAATAAGAAAAATGGTTATTGAAACGTCAGCCGTGCCCGTTGGTACAGTTCCGCTTTACGGATTGCTCTGCGAATTGTCCCACAGAAAAAAAAGATTTGTTGATGCGACTGCCGAACAAATGTTCGGTGAAATAGAAAAACAACTTTCTGACGGTGTTGATTTTGTTACGGTTCATTGCGGCTTAACGCTTAAAGCCCTTAAAATTCTTAAAAATAAAAAACGACTTGTCGGAATTGTTTCTCGCGGCGGTTCATTTCTCGCCGAGTGGATGCTTCACAATAAAAAAGAAAACCCGTTATATGAAAATTTTGATGAACTGATAGATATCGTAAAAAAATATGATGCGGTAATTTCTCTGGGCGACGGGTTGCGGCCCGGTTGCATCGCTGATAATACCGATGATGCGCAGATTGAAGAACTAAAAACACTCGGCAAATTACAAAAATATGCGCTCGTGCGAAATGTTCAGACGATGATTGAAGGTCCGGGGCATGTTCCCATAAATCAGATTGAAAAAAACATTCGGCTTGAAAAAAAATATTGTCACAATGCGCCTTTTTATGTCTTAGGACCGTTAACGACGGATATTGCGCCGGGGTATGACCATATTACCTCTGCAATCGGCGGTGCTTTGGCCGGTTATTACGGCGCCGATTTTTTATGTTATGTAACGCCTGCTGAACATTTGGGTTTGCCTGATTTGGAAGATGTAAAAAACGGAGTTATTGCTTCTCGGATAGCCGCTCATTCCGCTGAAATCGCAAGGGGTTATAAAAATTCGCTCCGAATGGATTATGAACTTTCAAAGGCGAGAAAAAATTTTAACTGGAAAAAACAAAAAGCGTTTTCAATAAATCCTTCTGAATTTGAAAAACGGCTCTCTGCAAAAAGCAAAGATGTCTGTTCAATGTGCGGAGAATTCTGTGCGATGAAAAGAAAGATATGATGC
>PEVQ01000245.1:11426-11658 GCA_002780205.1 Elusimicrobia bacterium CG06_land_8_20_14_3_00_38_11 | reverse complement strand
ATTCAGCATCTATAGACCCTGAAACGAGTTCAGGGTGACAGACGAAGTACTTTACGGATGTAAAGTATTTTATGCTCCCCTTAGTAACTAAATAAAGGTTGTATGTAGTTGCCCAATCCCCTAAAGGGGACAAGTTTTATTGGGCTTATCGTCGGAAGGATTGATAAATCAAGCAACTACAATTTAGTTGACAATACAATATGAAAACCCTTGCCACGGAGACGCAGAATCA
>PEVQ01000245.1:0-11404 GCA_002780205.1 Elusimicrobia bacterium CG06_land_8_20_14_3_00_38_11 | reverse complement strand
AAACACCTTGCCACAGATGGACACAGAAAAAACACAGAAAGATTCTGTGAAATTCTGTGAAATTCTGTGGCTACGCAGTTTTCTTGAATTCCGTTACTTTATTTCTGCCGGTCTGTTTGGATTTATAAAGCGAGATGTCGGCATAGCGTAAAACTTCTTCTGCGACTTGACTGTCTTTCGGAAAATGGGCTATACCGAATGATGCAGTTACTTTTATTTTTTCAAGTCCGACGGTAATTTCCGCTTCCTCTATTTTCTGGCGAATTTTTTCTGATTTAATTTTAAGACCTTCCGGATCTGTTTTGGGAAAAATCACGACAAATTCCTCGCCTCCGTATCGCGCCGCAAAATCCGTTTCATAGATAGAATTTTTCAGAATTTCCGACACCGTTTTAAGCACCAGATCTCCCGCCTGATGACCGTAAGTATCGTTAACCTTTTTGAAATGGTCGATGTCCATCATAAGAATTGAAAATCTGCCGTTTGATCTTTTTGCACGCAGTTCCTCTTCTTCAAGCCGTTCATTAAAATATCCCCGTCTGTAAAGTCCCGTTAGTCCGTCGGTGCGTGACATTTCCTCCACTTTTAAGTAGAGAATCGCTCTTTGTACGGCAGGATTAAGTTCTTCAACAAATGCAGATATTTCGTTCACAAATTCAGCGTCTTTTTCAAAAAGAGGAGGAATTTTTGCCGATATAACTCCGAAGTACTTATCGCCGACATTGAGAGGAAGATGAATTATATTTTTAGAAATTTTAGGAATTTTGACGGTTTCATCAATATCAAAAAATATACCTTTTCTGAAAACTTTATTGCCGTCAAATATTTTCATAGCGACATCTTTTATAATAAACTGTTGATTCAACGAGTCAACTATGAGAGAAAACATTTTTTCCAAATCAATATAGGCAGCAATATCTTTTGAAAGTTCGTAAATATGCAGAATATTTTTGATTACTTTTTCGTTAGTCGCAAGTGCCAATTTCGTCGCATCAGAATCCTTTTTTATTGATGAAAGTTCATCCACAAGTTTCCCGAGTTTATCGTTAAAAATCCGTCTTAATGACTTCATATTCCCATAAAATTTTTCAAGAAAAAATTCTGCAAGACACAATGTTAAAATCGTGATGCTCACAACAACATATGAGGTATAGAAAATCACCGCGCAAACGGAAAATAATCCAGCAAATATCCGGGGAAAATTTATTCCAGAATGATATCCGATGATAAATGTTATTAAAGGTGAGAAAATAATCAATCTTTCCATACAACTTTGTCCCGTCCTGTTGATTTAGCAATGTAAAGCCGTTCGTCGGATTTGCGTATAAGTTGGCTGTGTTCGGTGGCGTCGTCGGGATATGCGGATATTCCGATAGATACGGTGATATGCTGTCCGTTAATTAGTTCATCGCGAAAATTATTTCGTATATTTTCGGCAATTTTCAGGCATTCACTTTTTGATGTCTCCGGCATTATTATCGCGAATTCCTCGCCGCCGTATCTTGTCACAATATCCATTTCACGGCAATTATTTTTTAAAACCTGCGAAAATCTTTTCAATGCCTTATCACCCTGCTGATGACCATATGTATCGTTGAATTTTTTGAAATGGTCAATATCGGAAAGTAGGACGCAAAGAGGGGTCTTGAACCGAGAAGCCCTTGCTATCTCCTGGTGCAGTCGTTCATCAAAAAATTTCCGTACATAAACACCGGTTAGTCCGTCTATAATTGAAAGATCTCTTGTTTTTTCAAGTAGCGATATGTTTTCAACAGTCATTTCCGCCATGCTCACAAGTATTGATACGACAACCATATCTTCCTGCAAAAATCTGTTTTCATCTTGGGAATCTGTTCTGATAATACCGATTATATTTTTGTTGTGAAAAATAGGAACTGCGATTACTGATTTTATTGATTTTGGAATGGAAGAATAATCAAAACGATAATCGCGCATCGTATTCGCAATTAAAAGCGGCGACTGTTTCTGCACAACCCATGCGTCAAAAATATCCGGAGGGCTGTCATCGGTCGGAAGAAAAGTTGTAAGCCGTACGTTATCGCATTTTAATAATCGTTTTGTTATATCTTTTAGTTTTTCTTTCAATTCCTGCAAATTATCCGTTTTTGCTATTTCTTTTGTGGCAGAAGTCAAATTTTTGTATTGGGAAATTCGCAATGAAATTTTTTCCAATTTAATTTTGTTTGCAACAAATTCCTTTTTTGTTTTTTCAATTTCCGCCGCCATATCAGATAGTTTGTTTTTATTTTCTGCTTTCCGATATTTTTCCCTGTCATTTAATAGATGAATAATCCAAACAAAACCCCAGACGGCGGCAATTTCGCCCAAAAGAAAAAATCTTTCAACTCCATCGATAAAACTCATTCCGATAAGTCCTGTCAAACTTACTAAAAGAGCAATCAAATCTGTTGTCAAAAGTTCAGATATTAACGCCGCCGAAATTATTATCAAAATAAAAAATAACGCGAACATGCCGACAAAATTATTTTTGAAGTAAAACAAGAGCACGGTAATTGCTAAAAAAGTAAAAAGAATAATTACAGGTCCGAAAGTTTTTTTATAGTTCATTTTATTATCTATTTCCTCTCACCTGAGCGAAGCAAGAAATTTGTAAGGAACCTTGAGCCTGCCTGCCGGTAGGCAGGCCTGCCTGCCGGTAGGCAGGGAGCGACTTCGCTTTCAGGAGCGACGAACAGAGCGACCGCAGGAAGTCCGTTTAGGGGCGAAATCCGACAGGGTGGTCGGATGAGTGACCGAAGGGAATCCCTTTAGGGACTTTTCCGACAAATTTGCTTGTGAGCGAACTTCATTTTTTCGCTTGTTTTATAAGTTCTTTAGCATGTTTTATTGATGTTTCGGCTTCCTCGCCGCCGCCGAGCATTCGTGATAATTCTGTAACTTTTTCCTCCGCGTTAAGTTTAGAAATTAATGCTTTCGTCTCTCCGTCTGCGACAATTTTTGATATATGAAAATGTTCCGATGAAAATGCAGCAAGTTGAGGCAGATGGGTGATGCAAAGTATCTGGTGGTTTTTTGCCAGAACGCTTAATTTTTTTCCGACTACTTGTCCCATCGGTCCCGAAAGCCCGGCATCAATTTCGTCAAAAATCAAAGTCGGAGTATCATCTGCTTTTGCAAGTACCGTTTTTATTGCAAGCATAACCCTTGACATTTCGCCGCCTGATGCGACATCTTTAAGCGGTTTTAAATCCTCACCGACATTTGCCGCAATTTTATATTCTATTTTGTCAATTCCATATGACTTAAAATGATAGTTTCCGGTTTCATCAGTTTCCTTTTCAACTGAAATAAAAAATTTTGATTTCGGCATTCCTAATTCAGAAAGTTCCTTTTCAATTTCTTTTGAAAGTTTTTTTGCTACTGCGGTTCGCTTTTCTGAAAGTTCAACAGATATTTTTTTTAGTTTTGTCTGGGCCGATTTTGCGTCTTTTTCAAGTTTAGATATATTTTCATCCGCTAATTCATAAAAGTTTATTTGCTTTTTTATATTATCCGCGTATTTAAGAATTTCTTTTATAGTCGGCGCATATTTTCTTTTAAGTTTTTTTATAAGTTCAATTTTTGCGATAATTTCTTCCAGCCGTTTAGGATTGAATTCAACATTGTCTTTGTATTGACGAAATATGTCCGAAAGATGTTTTACTTCTTCAATCGTCCGATTGATAATCGCAACAGATTCAATTGCCGTAGTATCAATTGCGGATAGATTTTCCATAAATTTTTTTGCAATGCCAAGTTTTTCAACTGCCGATCCGTCGGACTCATATAAAAGCGAATAAATATCATTCGCGTAATTAAAAAGTTTTTCGGCATTATTTAGACGGTTAATTTCATTTTCCAGGCCGTTTTCATCCATTTCAGATAGTTTTGCTTCCTCAATTTCTTTGAGTTGATATTTGTAGAGGTCAAGTTTTTGGATGCGGTCTTTTTCCGAATTTTTCAGTTCATCCAACTGGTTTTTAAACGATGTGAATTTGCCGAAAACATCCGCTATTTCCGATTTTGAATTTTCAAGGTTTCCGTATTTGTCAAGCATATCTCTTTGACAGTCGGGTTTAGTAAGAGATTGGTGCTCGTGCTGACCGTGTATATCCACAAGTGCGGATGAGATTGTCTGCAACATCCCTACAGATGCAATGGAACCGTTTATGAAACATTTGGTTTTGCCGTCGGCGGTTATTTCCCGTTTTATAATAAGGGTATCTTCCGGCGGAACGCCTATTTCAAGGAGTAATTTTTTCAACGATTTAAGATTTTCAATATTAAAACTTGCGGTCAGTTCGCAACTCTGTGTTTTTTTTCTTACAATTTTTGTGTTTGCCCTATCACCGAGTATTAATCCGAGAGCATCTATAATTATGGATTTTCCTGCGCCAGTTTCACCGGTTAATATGTTCAATTCATCGCCGAAATCAATCATCATGTCGGAAATTATGGCGAAGTTTTTTATAAGAAATGTCTGTAACATTTTCTACTTCTCCTTTTCAATCCGGAGAGAGGAAGAAATTTCTGAAGAGCCTCAATTTACGACCTATACCCAACAGGAGTAAATTGCAGAGCGACCACAAGGGAGCGTCTCAAAGAAATTTGCTTCCGAGCGACCATTATCTGTTACCCCAGTTAAGTTTTTTCCGCAAAACCTCAAAATAATCATTTTTACCGACGGTAATCAATTTTATAGGCGTTTTATGTTTTTGTATTTTTACAATATCGCCGACAGAAAGCGTCATGTCAATCTGTCCGTCAATTGACAAAATCACATCAGTATGATTAGAATTTACCCTTACATCTATTATAAAGTCATCCGGAATAATTACAGGTCTTTGACTTAAAGTGTGAGGGGCAATTGGCGTTATAATTATATTTTGTGTTTTCGGATGAACAATAGGCCCGTTTGCCGCCAGCGAATATGCAGTTGAACCGGTCGGGGTTGCAATAATCAGTCCGTCGGCGGTTATTTCCGTAACCTGTTTGTTATTGATATTGAGGTTTAAGTTTATAACTCTCGCAACCCTGCCGTTTTTTATAACTGCATCGTTCAGGGCAATAAAATTATTTATTATTTTTTTGTTCCGGAGGATTTCTATTTTTAACATGCTCCTTTCATCAATTTTGTATCTACCCTTAATAATTTTTTTAATAGATGTAAAAACATTTTTCAGATCGGTTCCTGCAAGGAATCCCAGTTTGCCGAGATTGATTCCGAATAAAGGAATATTTTTGGGCGCCAGTTCTCGCGCGGATTTTATCATCATTCCGTCGCCGCCCAAGATCAAAGCGATTTTCCCATCCGTTTTTATTTTTTGTTTTTTAAGCCATATAGATATTTTTTTTGAAAATTCAACTGCTTTTGGTTTTTCCTTGTTTGCGATAACAAAAATATTTTCCATAATTTTACTCCCAATCAAGAATTATCATATCCATTGGTATGTCTTTAATTGTTTCTTTTATTTTCCAATATCTCCCGTCGGTGTAAACAGTTAAAGTTCCCGATGCGGCTGTTGTGAACAATTTACACCAGTTAAGTTGTTCAAGGACTGATGCGGCCGGCATATTGGTTGATATTATAGCATATTCCGGGGAAATTGTTAACAAAAAATTCAAAAGCAGTTTCTTTTTTCCGTGGCTTGGAACAAATAGAACAGTTGATGCGATATTTTTTTCAGTAAGAATATTCTGTGTTTTTTTGGTGATATCTCCGCACAGCAAAATTGAAAAATCATTATACGAAAGTTTCATAACTATTGAGTTGTCGTCGGTGTTTGGAGTAATCTTTTCGGGATTCAAAACACCAACAGATACATTTTTAATATTAAAATGTTCGCCTGCGGATATTTTTCCCATGGCAATTTTCTTTTTTCTTAAAACTTTCATCAATTCAAGATACTCGTCTTCTTTGGAAATTTCACCGTTTGTAATAAATTTTTTAATTTTAAAATTATTACAAACTGCAATAAGTCCCTGAAAATGGTTGATATGCGGATGGGTAAGAATTATGGTGTCGATTTTCATAATGCCTTTATTCCACAAAAACGGAGAAATAATAGTTTCACCGATGTCATATTTCGCCCCCCAATTGCCGCCGCCGTCAACAAGCATATTTGAGCCGTCGGGAAATTCGCAATAAACGGCATCGCCAAGTCCTACATCTATAAATGTAATTTCCAAATTTTTTTTGCTTTTAGAAAAATAATTCCAAACGGGCATAAGTATCAAAATTCCGAATGACAAAATAACGATTCGTTTCCAGATATAATTTTTAATTTTCGGTAATCCGACGACAATTACATAAAAAAGCAGTATAAAATATATTGAGGGGGCTGGTGTTCTTATGGTTGAATAAGGAACATTTGCGAACATATCAACAAGATATGTTATCAGAGAAACGATTCCTCCCGTAACTTTTGAGACGATAAATAACAACTGCGTTCCGATTAAACTTGCAAAATACAAGGCAAAACCTGCGCCGAGCGAAATTCCTATCATCGGCAATATTACAAGATTTGAGACGAGCGCTATTATGGAAACCTTATTAAAATAGTAAGCCATCAACGGTGCGATTGCAATTTGTGCGGAAAACGAGGCAAGAAAAACGCTTATCAACCAGTTGAAAAATTTCGGAAGTTTGTGAATTTTCGTAGACGACTGAAAAATCGGAAAAAAATAAATTATACCGAGTGTTGCCGCAAAAGACATCTGAAAACCTGCTTCAAATAATGTGAGCGGATTGTAAATCAAAATTATAAGTGCCGCCAGAAAGATGTCCTGGTAAATATCGGCATTTCTTGATAAAAGCAGAGCGAAAATAACGATAAGCGTCATTATTGTTGCCCGTAAAACCGGAGGATTGTCGCCGGTAATCATCGCATAAAGCAGAATAATTGGGATTAAAAGGCAGAGCGAGATTTTCTTTTTTAATCGTAGAATAGTTCTGAATATCCAAAGAAAAATCACTGCCACAAATGCCACATTTGAACCGCTGACAACCAAAACATGCATTACGCCCGCATCAATAAAAATTTTCTGTATGTAAGGTGTAAGCCCGGATTTTTCTCCGATGGTTATGCCGGATAAGACCGCTGCTTGTTGCGGAAGGAGATTTTTTTCGTAAGCATCAAGAATTTGCCGTCTCAATTTTAAGGATAATTGCAATATAAAAAATGGTTTTTTGTCTATAATCCTGATGTCATTTTTCTGGAAAACTGACATCAATGCATAAATTCTTTTTCTGAATAAATATTTTTTATAATCAAAAGTTCCGGGAGTAGAAGGGTGGTTGGGTCTGAAAAATTTTCCGGTTATTTCAACGATATCTCCGTAGGAAAAATTATTTTCATCAGCATAATAATTTACCAAAACATTACCTTTTGTATCCGTCCCGTTAATCTTTGTTGTTTTTAGAACAAAAGATGTTTTGGTATCGCTTTCTTCCGGCTCGGATGTAATTTTACCTGTGATAACTGCGGTGTTTCCTGTCGCTTGTCTTGCAATATTGCCGGCAGGAATTTTATTAAGGATACCGACTATTTCCATAAGCACGATAACAAGTATGTAGAAAATTGTTATTGCTACCAGCGGTTTTTTCATATAAAATATATTTTACTAAAAAAACTTGACATTATCAAATAAATTTGTTAAAATAAAAAAACTAAAAGCTATTCAACTACTTTCGTAGTTGCGAAAGTATGAAAGTAGTTTTGATTTTATTGTCGGACAGGCACTTTTAGAAATCATAGTTTTTACACTTTTTAAAGGAGATGACATAATGAAAATCGGCAGAAATTTCACTAACACTTTTGTGTTTGATGTGCTGGAAAAAGAAGAGCAGGAAAAAATCCTTAACAGAACCTTGTCGCTTTTTTCTATGAATGCCCTTGGGCTTGTTAAGTTCAAGAAAAATGTTGAGTTTCAGATAAAAAAAGCGAAAGAGCTCGGGCTTGACCATCTGGAACTTGACTGCGATGTGCCGAACCCGTATCCGGAGTTTTCAAAAGAAAGTCGGAAAAAAATAAAAAAATTCGCCGACGATAACGGTATTTCGCTGTCAGTTCATTTGTCCTATTCCAATGTTGGCTCTTCTATTTCAAGTTTGCAGGAATTAGACCGCTCGTTCGCCGTAAAACTTCAAAATGTTTATGTTGACTTTGCGTCTGATGTCGGCGCCAAATATCTTGTAATGCATCCCGGCACCGCTCCGTTTTATATGATTTCAGATATTTATATGAAACAGTTTTTTAACTCGGTCGTGAAATCGTTCACGGAGGTCGGAAAATATGCCCAGGACAAAGGGCTTAAACTTCACATTGAAAATAATGTTTCATTTGATAGTTTGTTCGTTGAGCCGGAAGATTGCATAGAAGTTGTAAAAGCAGTTCGTTCCAATGGTGCTAAAATTTATTTTAATTTTGATATAGGTCACTGGTTCACCCGCGCCGAAAAAGGCAAAGAAATTCCCAAAAACCCGGAAGAAATTCTCAAAATTATTCCTGATGATTTTATCTGTGAGGTTCACCTGAATGATTTTGTCCCGTCGTCTTGGGACCCGCAGAAACAATTCACATTTCACCCGCCAATAAATCAGACGAAAGGTCCTTTACAGAGAAAAAATCTTGAAAATTACTGGAAAATTCTTAGAACAAAAAATCCGGAATTAATTTTACTTGAAACGGCGTTCAAAACGCTTGAGCAGGTAAAAGACAGGAAAAACATAATAGATGCAGAGATGCAATATGTAAAGGAGATTTTCAAGTGAAGTTCCGCTCGCAAGCAAATTTTTTTGAGACGCTCGTCTGTCACTCGCTCTGCAATTTACTCCTGGAACGAATAAGTCGTAAACCTGCCTGGCGGTAGGCAGGTTGAGGCTCTTCAAAAATTTCTTACTCGCTTGTGTGTAATAGGAGATACAATGAAGCATTTTGTTTTTTTATTGGGCAGGCCAGGTTGCGGGAAATCGGTGGTGTATAAAATAATAAAAGAAATTTTGGAAAAAAAGGAAATTTATTCTCCGCGGATTGACGATTTTTTAACCCTCAAAGAAATTCTTGCCAGAGACAAAGAATTCAAAAGACATATCCTGAAAGACGGTGGTTTTGCAGTTACCGACTGGACGGTTGTAGATGAGGCGCTTAGTGATTTATGCAAATTAGTTCAAAAAGAAAAAGCCGACAAAAAAATTATTTTCATAGAATTTGCGCGAGATAATTATCAGCATGCATTTGAAAATTTCACAAGAGATGTTCTGAATGATTCACTTATCCTATACCTTTACAGCACTTTTGAGGAATGTTACAAAAGAAATGTCGCGAGATTTCAGAAAGCAAAAAAGGACGGACACGACGACCACATAGTTCCTTTAGATTTGATGAAAACATATTACAAAACCGACGATTACGAACAGGTGTATTTAAAATCAAAAAAAGAATTAATGAAAATTGTTCCTGCGAAAACGATTGTACTTGATAGTACTGTTTCCGGAGAAACCGGTATGGAGAATTTAAGAAAACAGGTTGAAAAGGAAGTGATGAATGAGTTATTCTGAATTTGTAGCCGAGCAGTTGGAAAAATCGGATGGCTTCAGAAAAACGGTTGAATTGCTGAAAAATGTAAAGGGCAAAAAATGCCTTGTTTTTTTTCACGATGATCCCGACGGGCTGACATCCGGCGCGATAATTTACCGTATATTGAAAAATCTCGGTGCACAGATTACGGCGAGAATTCCCGAGACGATGGAACTTGAAAAATTCCGCATTGAAGAAGAACTTAAGCAAAAAAAATATGACATACTTTTTATAATAGATAAAGCCACGATGGGTTATTATAACGAATATCCGGATTTAGTGAAAGATGTTGTTATTATTGACCATCATCCTTTAATAGGGGCGTTGCCTGAAAGGTGTATTGTTTTCAATCCTTCCGTGCCGAATTACACTTTTTGCTCTGCTGCGATTTTATGTAATATGATTTCGGAAGCGATAGGTTTGCGTGATGAACTTGATGATTTCTTAACTTTGATTGGGCTTAAATGCGATTGGGCGATTGAACCGGCGACCGACATTGTGGCGCCGCTGGCAAAATCGTTTTATGACGAAGCGGCAAAAAAATTTCCGAATCTTGTAAAAAAAATATCATCCCGTCCGACAATGTTTGAAGTTAATCAGAGGGAAAAAACAACGGCGTTAAACCAGATAGGAGAATTTTATTTTGCGCTATCCGGCGGCGGTTTTCAGTATTTTTATAACGATAATATCCCGGAATTAAAAAACAAAAAACAGGTTGAGTTCGCTTTTGAAACACTTCTTAACCTAAATGCAAAAGATTATAGTTCGCTTGACGAATTTATGGGACAAATGTCCCAGAAAGATTTGGCCGGGAAAATATACCAATGTTTTCTTGATGACTGGAACAAATCAAAAAATATGTTTGACAATGCTGCTCTTTTGGACGAAGTTGACGGCGCCGGTGTGTATATTTTCATCGGAAACAACGTATCTTTGATGCCGATGGTCGGCTCGGTAAAACTGTATGAACTTGGAAATCCGGCAGTAATTATTATGTTTAACTGGCTCGGAGAAAAAAACGGCGTTCACATTTCTTTCCGTGCTAACACCGATAAAATTCACTGCGGAAATATTGCCTCGCAACTGACGGAAAAACTTGTCTCAAAATTCGGCAATAAAGGTATAATTTCCGGCGGCGGTCATCCGAGGGCAGCAGAGTTTAGAACAAGGACATCAGGACTCTCGCTCTTGAATGTTTTAAGTGAGTTCCTGTCAGTTTATTATAAAATTGCAAAATCCGAATGTTCTGTCTGTTTTTCAAAAGTAGAAAAAGATGCCGATTATTGCAGTTTTTGCGGTGCACGGATTGATGTAAATGTGCCACACATTACTTCAAAACTTGTTTCGGGTGACTATAAAATTTTATTTTATATTTCTTTAGTCGTTATTTTTGGTGCAGTGTTGATAGGTTTATTCGGTATAGGACAATCAAAATATAAATATTCTGATTATAAAGGTAGAGATGGTTATTGTGATTACTGTGGAAAAAAATTGTCATTTATAGATATGATGTATTCGTCAACAAAGAGTAGGTATGAATTGTGCAATGACCATAGAGGAGGAATACCTAAATGAGAGAAGCAAAAATCGCAATTATCGGCGGAAGCGGTGTCTACGAAATTGAGGGAATAAAAATACTGAAAGAGTTGAAAATAAAAACTCCTTTCGGTTTGCCGTCTGATAAAATTCGTATCGGTGAACTTGAAGGAATGAAAGTTGCTTTTCTTCCGCGCCATGCAGTAGGACACAAAATTATGCCGTCGGAAGTCAACTCACGTGCCAACATTTTTGCTCTTAAAAAAATC
>PEVQ01000104.1 GCA_002780205.1 Elusimicrobia bacterium CG06_land_8_20_14_3_00_38_11 | reverse complement strand
AATCTCGATGTTAAAATGCGAGACCCTTCGTTCCACTCAGGGTGACAGACGAAGTGCTTCACCAATGTAAAGTATATTCCGCTCTGAGTAGTAAATATGAAAATAAAAATTATAGATGATTTACAAACCAGTCCGGCGAATATAAAAGTAATCGGTATAGGCGGCGCTGGCGGAAATGCCGTCAATCTGATGGTCACCTCAAAAATAAAAGGCGTCCAGTTTATCGCTGCCAATACCGATGCCGATGCTTTAAGTTCCTCTCTGGCGGAACACAAAATTCAACTCGGTCCGAAATTAACGAAAGGCCACGGTTCCGGTGCAAACCCTGATATCGGCCGTCGTGCCGCTGAAGAAAGTATTGGCACTGTGGAGGAAATACTCCGCGGGACCGACATGGTTTTTATCACGGCGGGAATGGGAAAAGGTACGGGCACCGGCGCCTCGCCTATCGTTGCAAAAATTGCCAGGCAATTAGGGATACTTACGGTGGGGGTTGTAACAAAACCTTTTCTGTGGGAAGGTAAGTCAAAAATGAGTATTGCGGAAGAAGGCATCAAAGCGTTAAAGCCATACACGGATGTGCTGATAGAAATTCCGAACCATAAATTAGCATCAATTATTGATAGTGAAACATTGGTAACGCAAACATTTGAAAAATCCAACGAGGTATTAAAAAGAGCGGTTCAATCAATATCGGACATAATAACATCAAAGGGTTTTATAAATGTGGACTTTCAGGATGTTAAGGCAATTATGCAAAATGCCGGCGAAGCCATGCTGGGTTTCGGAGAAGCATCCGGAGATGACCGTGCATCTAAAGCGACCAAAATGGCAGTTACAAGTCCTCTTTTGGACAATGTCAACATAGAAGGCGCCAAAGGTATTTTGGTTAATATGACCGGTAACAGCAACGACCTTAAAATGGATGAATTTGAAAAAGCGATGTCATTGATTTCGGCTTCTATGTCTATTGAAGGAAAACATATTTTCGGTTTGGCGTTTGACAACGAACTGGTAGATACCATCAGAATTACCGTTATTGCAACCGGTTTTTCCGGTGAACGGAAATCTGCTCGTCAGAAAAAATTTAGTTATAAAAGTGAAGAAAAAAAACAGGAAGAAAAAAATATCATTATGGATGATTTGAAAAAGCCGGCATTTAAGCGTCGGAAAACCAGTAAATTAAAATGAAAAAAAAGAATTTGTGAAATGGCGGGTTTCAACCCGCCGTCAATGGAACAAATTCAAACCAATAATGTAGCCCCCAGTTTCAACTGGGGGAATTGGAGAGTTTTATGGAAGAACTTGACGAACTTCTTAAACTAATGGTTTCAAAAAAGGCATCCGATTTGCATTTGAGGTCGTTCGCAACTGCGGTTTTAAGAATTGACGGAAAACTTAAGTCGGTTGAGGGCAGAATTTTTTCAGCCCAGCAGACGGACAAAATTGCACAGTCAATAATGAATCCGAAACAACGGGAATTTTTTGCCGCAAAAGGCGAGTGCGATTTATCGTATTCACTTGCAGGTGTCGGAAGATTCAGAGGCAATATTTACCGTCAGAGAGGCAGTATCAACATAGCAATGAGATATGTCCCGGTCGAAATTCCGTCTTTTGATTCGCTAAATCTGCCGTCAGTTATAAAAAAAATAGCGGATAATCCGAGGGGCTTGGTACTTGTGACAGGCACCGCGGGCTGCGGAAAATCAACAACACTTGCCGCAATGATTGAGCATATAAACTCAACTCGCACCAATCATATCATCACACTTGAAGATCCGATAGAGTTTTTGCACAAAGACAAACTTTCAATAATTTCTCAGAGAGAATTGGGACTGGATACAACTTCTTATAACGAGGCACTGAAGCACATAGTAAGACAGGACCCGGATGTTATTTTAATCGGAGAAATGCGGGATACCGACACAATGGCTGCGGCTCTGACAGCCGCTCAAACGGGACATCTTGTTCTTTCAACAATTCATACTATTGATGCGATTCAGACGGTAACCAGAATAGTTGATATGTTTCCGCCGCATCATCAGAACCAGATACGGCTTCAACTATCCGATACATTAAAAGGCGTTATTTCTCAGCGGCTTCTTGCCAATACAAAAGGCGGAAGAGTTCCTGCCTGTGAAATTTTAGTGGTTACCGCTTTGGTGAAAAAATTTATTGAACAAAATACAATGAGCGAAATAATGCAAGCGATGAAGCAGGGTGCTTATTACGGGATGCAGGTCTTTAATCAGTCATTGCTGAATCTTTATAATTCCGGTAATATTTCGCTTGAAGATGCTCTTGCTGCGGCGACAAATCCCGAAGAACTTATGATGAATATACGGGGTATTACTTCGGAAAGCGGTGCTTCAGTTTAATAAAATGTGGAAATTTAAAAACGGTTTATACTACGAGGAGGAATTTAAAAAAGAAGGTGTTAAAAATTTTTCAACCACGGCATCTTTGGGTGATATGAAAAGTGAGAAAAACAGAAAAAATCTTTTAGAGAAATATTTTGGAAATGATGTTATAATTTGCGGCGAACAGGTTCACAGCGATAATATAAGAATTGTAACAGGCGCCGATGCCGGAAAGATTTTATCCCAAACGGATGGATTGATAACGCGAGAAAAAGGAGTCGTACTTGCCGTTTTTACCGCCGATTGCCTCCCAGTTTTTATTTTTGATAAAGTTAAAAAAATAATCGGGCTTGTTCATGCCGGACGTGCGGGACTTTCAAAACTTATAGTTTCCAAAGCAATAGATATATTTGTAAAAAATTTCGGCTCTAATTCTCTTAATATTTATGCGGCAATAGGTCCTCATATTTGTAAACAATGTTATAATACCGACCTTGATGCGATGGCAGAAAGGCAACTTAAAAAAACCGGTGTGTCTAATATAAGCAATTCAAACTTATGCACTTATACCAGTGATTTTTTTTCATACAGAAAAACAAAAACTTCCGAAAGAATAATATCTCTAATGATGATGGAGGCAAAATGATTGAAAAAATCAGGAGCAAAATAGACAAGGTGGATGAAGGGATACTTAAACTTCTAAACGAAAGAGTGAAACTTGCAATTGAAATTGGAAAAATTAAGTCAAAGAAAAGAGAGGATATTTTTGTTCCGATTCGTGAAAAAGAAATAATCTCCAACTTAAAAAACTTAAATAAAGGACCGATTACCGGCGAAGCGTTATCCGATATTTTCAGAGAGATTTTGAATGTTTCCCGTTCTATTCAGGAAAAAATAAAAGTTTCTTACTTCGGTCCTGCGGCAACATTTACTCATCTT
This sequence comes from Elusimicrobia bacterium CG06_land_8_20_14_3_00_38_11, assembly GCA_002780205.1. Classification (GTDB taxonomy): domain Bacteria; phylum Elusimicrobiota; class UBA8919; order UBA8919; family UBA8919; genus UBA8919. The sequence continues at coordinate 465 of PEVQ01000104.1, read as the reverse complement.
GCTGCGATAAAAGTTTTCGGAAGATATGTAAAATATGTTTCGTGCGAATCTATAAAAGATGTTTTTACCGAGATTGAAAAAGGCCGCGCTGATTACGGCGTGGTGCCGATAGAGAATTCAACTGAGGGTGTTGTGAACTATACATTGGATATGTTTGTTGATTCCGATTTGAAAATTATATCGGAAAAATTTTTAGAAATTTCTCATTATTTGTTGTCCAATGAAACTTCCATGCAAAAAATAAAAAAGGTTTATTCTCATCCTCAGGCAATAGCACAAACACGAAATTGGGTCGAAAAAAATCTGAAAGATGCCGAGATTATAGAGGTTGCTTCAACATCCGAAGCCGCCCGTCTTGCCAAAAAAGAAAAAAATGTTGCTGCGATATCTTCGATTGTCGCGAGCGATATTTATGGACTTAATATTCTTGCCGAAAAGATAGAGGATTTTAAGAATAATTTTACG
>PEVQ01000182.1:2692-2981 GCA_002780205.1 Elusimicrobia bacterium CG06_land_8_20_14_3_00_38_11 | reverse complement strand
ACTCGTGACAGGCAACGCCTATGTTGGATGCGCCGACCTCTTTTGCGGCGACATTTGTACCATCCTCAAAGCCGAAGGTTTTCGTAAAAGGTCCAACATAAGCAGCCCAGATATCGCCGGCGTTTTCGGTTGATTCATTCCCGTAGCCGGCGTGCGCAACCATCACACCATCATAAACACCGCCAGCAGATGTATGCTTCACAGCACCATTAGCAATATTAAGCGAATCAATAACAAGTTGGGAAAGTGCTTGGTCGGTTTCGGCACCATAATCGGACATCAGGGTTGG
>PEVQ01000182.1:1807-2592 GCA_002780205.1 Elusimicrobia bacterium CG06_land_8_20_14_3_00_38_11 | reverse complement strand
TAAAAATTTTTGAGATAATCAAAAGTAGTATTAAATCCGGTAATATCGGTTCGGGACATCGTAGGATATCCTGATGTATTAGTCCCCGCATCTGAAAAATTGACTAAAATCACGGCGATTTGTCTGGTTCCTGTTGTACCGACCGTTCTGGCAATTGCTTGCTGGGACAGACCTGCAGCCTTAAGGGTGCGTATATCCGGTATTTTGTGGACATATTCTTTCGGACCGGGATTTTTACCGTTGATGTGAGGAACAGCAAAAAGGCAATTAAAAATGTAAAATGTAAAATGTAAAATGACACAAAGTGTCATGCCGAACTTGTTTCGGCATCTCTTTAGACCCTGAAACGAGTTCAGGGTGACATTATTCTTAATTGATTTTTTAATGGGGACCCTGTAAAAAACGGGGTAAATTCCGGTAATTATTTTTCGCATAAAAAAACGAGCTCTTTTGTCTATTGCTCGGAATGACCTTCCTGTCAGTTATGCAAAGTTATGCACATCTGTGGATAACTTACTAACAATGAAAACCGCTAAACCGTCGCCAAACTAATACGCAAAATCGACGCTAAATCGGGCGGATAAATCCGCCCCTACGCCATTGTTCCGCGTCTGTGGAGCTTACCCCGATGTCTATCGGGGCGTTTTGTTCCGAGCCGGTTCCGTGCTTTTTATCAAAAATCAAATGAAATTGTTAAGGCAGCGGCACCCGCGGCGGGGACCTTTTTCCCGTCGGTAACTTCAACCACATCTGTTGACATCGCACCGCCGACATCAATTACAAAA
>PEVQ01000182.1:1421-1783 GCA_002780205.1 Elusimicrobia bacterium CG06_land_8_20_14_3_00_38_11 | reverse complement strand
CCGGTGTAGGCAAACACTGAGGATGATTCAGCCAGGTTTTTCATCAAACCTGCACGCAAGGCAAGGTTGAACCATTCGCTATTTATAAGATTGAACTCGTTGCCCAAACCCCACAGTCGGGAATTGTATCCCGGAAGCGGGGTTGAGTTTTTGGTCAAATCCAAATCGGATGAAATCGTCCACCAGTTAAAAGGCCACACCGCCACGCCGCCTCTAATCTGCGGCGCCAGGTTATATTTTGAGCCCTCGCCGTCCGCAACCGCTTCAGCCGGCTGGTCAAAAGACGGCGAGTTTATATTTCTCATTAAAAGTCCGAACTGCGCTTTTCTAAAAATCAAAATCCGCTCTTTTTTAAGAAGAAG
>PEVQ01000182.1:0-1314 GCA_002780205.1 Elusimicrobia bacterium CG06_land_8_20_14_3_00_38_11 | reverse complement strand
AACCCTTCATATATTTTAAATTTCCGCCGACATAAAGCCCTTTCAATATTCCGCCCAAAACCGCAGTTGATTGAACATATGGCGCTTTCATTCCATAACCCAAAGACGCTTCAAATGTTGACGCACCGCGAACGGTTAAGTTTGATGTATTTTTCGCATATGAAGAACCGGTTACTCCGGCAAGAATGTCGTTAAGTAACGGCCTTATTGCCTCAATTTGATTAACATAATCTCTAACCTGCTGTGGCGTAATTGCGGTTGTGCCGAGTTTTGCTGCAACATCCGGATTAGTTGCCGCATTTATTATCGCATTTGCTATCTGTTGTGATGTATAGCCGCCTGTTTGAACCCCTGCCGCCGATATAAGAACATTAATAGTTTCAGAAAGCGTGTCAGCAGAAGATTGAAGAGTTGTATCTGTTGTGTTGTTGTATGCTACCCCTTGTTCAGTTATTAAACTTCCCAAATCAATACCTTCATAACTTTCCGCACTACTGACTGTTTTTTTCAACTGAGGAGAAAATAAACCTGCACCGAGACCCAGATTTTTAATATCTATTGAAGGGTCTAAAACCGAAAGATGTAAAATTGTTTATAGCAACCGCGAAATGACTGACGCGGATATTTGCACCGGCGTTGACATCAACCAAAACGCCTTTTGACGGGTCATTGAGATTATCAAGTTCTTTAATGCCTGTTGCAAATGCGGATATCTGGTCAAGTGAAATCGCTTTTCCCTGGTCTTGCGCTGCCGAAATCTGCGTGAATTGGTCTGCAATTTTTGAAAGCCGGTCGGCAGAGCCGAGAATATCGCCAGTCGCTTCCAATTTAACATTGACAGGAATTTGAACATCTACATCTTTCCCGATACCCAATCCCGCCGGATTCCAGTATTGCGTAAGGGCATCCTCGCCGATGGCAACAAATGCCCCGCCCATAGACAAAGGCCGCGTTCCGAGGATTTTAAAAGAATCCGAATGAACAACGCTGATTAACGCTGATAAAAACAAAACGCAGATGAGTGCAGATAAACCTTTTTTCATAAAATCTCCCTAATATACCATTTTTGAGGATTTGCTCAACTTTGTTTTTGCCGTTTTTCCGACGACAAATTTTCATTTTTGAGGATTTGCTCAAAAATGAAAAATGTTTTGATGAATAAAACTACCTTAATTTTTAATTTTAAATCCCGCTAAACCGGGACAAGTTTTTGCATTTTTAATTGCCCTTTAAGTTCCTTCCTGCCAGGATGAAAGATATTTTTTCTGCTCGGGCGTTAATTTGTCTATTTTTACGCCAAGAGATGCCAATTTA
>PEVQ01000201.1:3103-3245 GCA_002780205.1 Elusimicrobia bacterium CG06_land_8_20_14_3_00_38_11 | reverse complement strand
TCTATGATGTTCCCGATAAGTGATTTGTCGTCGGATTTGCCGCGCGGCACGATAACTATGCAGTCGCTATCGTCAATATACTTTATCCTGCCGGGCGAAATCTCTTTTTTAATACTATTTTCTAAATATGGATATCTCATCG
>PEVQ01000201.1:0-3077 GCA_002780205.1 Elusimicrobia bacterium CG06_land_8_20_14_3_00_38_11 | reverse complement strand
ATCGGTATGTTATTTTGCAAAATATCGGCTGCTTTATCCGACGGAATGTTCAATTGCGACACTAATCCGTATAATGCCCAATCCAGTAATTGTTCGCTTTTTTCATCTGCTGTAAGGGTTTCATAAAAAGGAAGCAGTTCGGAAATATCTATATTAAAAAAATTTTGGTTTGTTATTTTTTGAGAGAGAAAATGCGGTTCCGCAACACAGGTATTTGCCGCAAATAATATAATTAGGAAGGTGGCTGAAAAAAAATTAAAAATATTCAAACAAATCCTTGTTATATCTAACCCGAATTATTAAGTTAGCACAGTTTGTCAAAATTATTCTGAGCGGGATTTTTCACTTGTTTCCCTTTTCTTCTTCCGCTTCAACATCAATCACATTATTATATCTGCTGCTATGAGAAGTACCGTGTCTGTAAAAACCGAATTTAACTTTCCCAGGCGAGCCGATAAATATATTCAACAAAATGCTGACAATACTGAAAATAAAAGAACCGACTAACGCAGTCCAAAAATTTACTATGCTAAAACCTTTTACAAGTTTAGAAACCAGATAAAACATAAATCCGTTAATAATAAAAGTGAACAATCCCAGCGAAAGTATATTCAGCGGAAGAGTGAATAAAATTATGACCGGTTTCAGAATTGCATTTACGAAGGTAAGGACTATTGCTGCGACTATAACTGTCTGCCATTTATCAACCTGAAAACCGGAAATAAATTTTACCACAAGTGCGAAAGAGACAATGTTGACAATTAATTTTACCAGTATGCTTTTCATCTTATTTTTGACATTACCCATCAGTTATGGATTGAATCAAGCCAGTCAAGGATTTTATTTTCAAATTGACCGTCAAACATCTGTACCCCATGTTGATTTTTCTTACCCTCAAAAAATACAACATTCGCACCGATTTCTTTAGCAATAGTTATCAATCGCTCGGAACTTTCATATGCGTATTTATCGTCGGGCGAGGTGGCAATTGCAACAGGTCGGATGCTGTATTCCTTCATCTCAGGTGCGGTTAATAATTCAATATAATTCAACCCGTACACCTCTTTTTTTAGCCAAATATTTCACCATAGCATCCGCATCATCAACCATTTTATTCCATTAACATTATCTTTAGTTATGATTTTTGACTGCGGCTCGGAGTTCGGAATAATTTTCGTGCATGCCGACAAAAAGCAAAATAATGCTACTGAAAATACAAAAGCAAATCTATGAGAGGTCACTGCATTCACCAGGAATTATTATATCTTTTGGAGAGTTAAAAATCAAGGAATTTTTTGGGAATGTATCGGCCTTGAATTAATTTATTGGCAAGTACCCCGATTGTTTTTTGGGCGCAGGTATATTGTGCGGAATAAAATGGAACTAATGGTCGGGGTGACTGGACTTGAACCAGCGGCCTCTTGCTCCCAAAGCAAGCGCTCTAGCCAACTGAGCTACACCCCGTTTCCGTCTTACAATTATTATTTGAGAATTTACCGTCGGAAAATCAGAAAATAAATTTTATTTGTGCCAATTCCTGATATTTCCTGACATCTTAAAAAACAATGCTGTTTTCAGCGTCTTTACGAATTTTTTACGAATGGTTTTCAAATCAAAAAACAAAAGATATTGTCATTTTACCAAAAAAATTTAGTTTGTCAACATATTGCTTTTTTTTGTCATTTACAAATTAAAAGTGAACACTTTTTAAAGGATTTAAAGTTGAAAAGTGAATCATTTAAACCATAACCGACAAAGATAATAAGACAATTTATATTTGTGATTTTTTCAAATAAACCATTAAGGAATTGATTACTTTCTTTATAATAGAGTAGTTGCACAAATTAAAAATTTAGTAGTTGTTCCGACGAAAAACGATAAAATATTTCTTACAAATTTGTAGGGATGTCCCTACAAATACCTTTTATCGTTCTTTGACATAATAAACCCTTTACCGTCGGGGAAATAGGTTTTGCAATTTATTATCCTCCTGTTTTATGGTATAATGAAAGTGGTGATTTTGTAGGAAACTCACCAAAAAAACAGGAGGCAAAAATGAGTCACAATACCTATCAACCATTTCTTGATTATGGGCTTACACCCAATCCAGCAGTAATTTTTCCAACAGTTATAGAAAACTATGATTGGGGTGTATTTATCAAAACTATTTCAAAAGAGTACTATCAAGCACTTTTCAATTTTCGGCAAACAGATACTGAAACAGTGAAAAAAATGCTCGCTCCACAAAATGAACAGGAATTGTTTTCACATACAATTTATTCGAAGCCCAGAAAAAATAACCGTGAAAAGAATCCCAGAGTCGCCGGTAGATGTCCGATGGATTTCTTATCTCTTTTTAATCTTTCACCTGTGCACGGTATATGGATATTGATGTGAATAGTCGTACTGTTTGTAGCATGTTAAATTCTAACCCGGCATTTTTAGAGAGAATGAACTCTGTCAACAATCGGCCATTCAGTATGTTTTTACTTACAAAAGTTCACGCAACTTATGAATATTTGTGGTGCTGTCCTAAACTTCATCCAGAGTCACCAGATTATGAACCGAATTTTATATGTGAAATGAAACAACATTGTAGCAAAGGAAATTATGGTCGTACATACAGAACCAACGCTGATAATTTCCCGCAGATTAACTGGAACTTCCCTCAATTTTCTAAAGAAGCAAAAGGGTTTCTTGCTTTACGCACCACTATTGAACGAGAGATTTCCTGGCTGAAACGAGATTTAAAAATGGAGTCACTATGGAAACGAGGCAAAAAAAATGTCATAGCCCAAGTGGCGAAATGTCTTATTTCCATGCATTTAGTTGCCAATGTCGCTCATAAAATTGGCTGTCCAGAATATGCCAATAGAATTAAAACCTTTGCCAAGCAGTGAGTGTAGGAAAAGCATAAATTTTCAAAGAACACCGACGGAGTGTCGTCGGAAAAATTTTGGGGAAATCCCAAAAAAGTTAATTTGTGCAACTACTTTGATAATTACTAACAAGAGCGGAATATACTTTACATGGAAGATGGTGTCATGCTGAACTTGATTCAGCATCTATAGACCCTG
>PEVQ01000082.1 GCA_002780205.1 Elusimicrobia bacterium CG06_land_8_20_14_3_00_38_11 | reverse complement strand
AAAGAAAAAGCGGATGCGGTTTCTCACGGCGCCACCGGAAAAGGCAACGACCAGGTTAGATTTGAACTTACATTTAAGTCATTGATGCCGTCTATAAAAATAATTGCGCCCTGGAGAGAGTGGAAGTTGAAATCACGGCAGGAAGAAATAGAGTATGCGAAAAAGCATGGCATTTCGCTGTCTGTTTCAAAAGAAAAACCGTATTCGTCCGACGCAAATTTATGGCATATTTCATATGAAGGCGGTATTTTGGAAAATCCCGCAAATTCGCCCGACGATAAAATGTTTCAGATGACCGTTTCGCCAGAAAAAGCGCCAGATAAACCGACGGTAATAGATATCTATTTTGAAAAAGGCGTGCCTACGAAAATTAACGGCAAAAAATACGGGCCCGTTGAAATAGTTGAAAAATTAAATGAACTCGGAGGAAAAAACGGCATCGGCAGATGCGATGTTGTTGAAAACCGGCTGGTGGGAATGAAATCACGGGGCGTTTATGAAGCGCCTGCTGCGACCATACTTTATATTGCTCACAGAGAAATTGAATCGCTGGTTTTAGACAGAGAAACATCACATTTCAAGGAAATTTTGACGGTAAAATATTCGGAACTGGTTTATTACGGACTATGGCAGTCGCAATTGAAAAAAGCAATTGACGGCTTTATCAACGAGACGCAGAAAAATGTTACGGGCTCGGTGAAATTAAAACTTTACAAAGGCAATTGCGTTGTTTTGGGAAGGACTTCAACAAAATCGCTTTACTGGGAAAAACTTTCAACATTTGAAGAGGATGATATTTACAACCAAAAAGACGCGGAGGGTTTTATAAATCTGTTCGGGTTGCCGTTAAAAGTTGAAGCAATTTTGGGGAAAAAACATTTTTGAGCAAATCCTCAAAAATGGAAATTTTATAGTCGGTAATTTCAAATAATTAAATTTGAGTAAATCCTCAAAAACGGAGTTTATATGGAATTAAAAAAATTTGTTTCATCCATTGATTACGATGTTAAACTTGCAAAATATGATATTTTTGGGAGCATTGCCCATACAAAAATGCTTGCCAAATGCAAAATTATTCCGCAAAGTGATGCAAAAAAAATTATCAACGGGCTTAACTCAATACTGAAAGATTTTGAGTCGGGCAAAATAAAATTTACCGGCGAGGATATTCATACTTCAATAGAGACCGAACTTAAAAAAAGAACAGGCGATGTCGCCGGAAAAATGCACACCGCAAGAAGCAGAAATGACCAGGTGTTGCTCGCCGAACGGCTTTACCTCAAAGACGAGATAAAAATAATTGTTGAAAAAATAGATAAGGCAATCAGTGTGATTAAAAAAGTTGCCCGGAAAAATTTATCCGTAATTATGCCGGGCTTCACACATCTGCAAAATGCCCAGCCGGTATTATTCAGTCACTGGTTTTTATCTTACGGATGGATGTTGAAAAGAGACAGGGAAAGATTTCTGGATTGCTATAAAAGGGTTGATGTTATGCCTTTGGGCAGTGCCGCTTTCGCGGGGACGGAATTTCCTATTAACAGAGATTTTGTTGCAAAAGAACTCGGTTTTTCTAAAATCTCGGAGAGCTCCGTTGATACGGTTTCAGATAGGGATTTTTTAATTGAATTTCTATTTGACTGTTCACTTCTGTCAATGCATCTTTCACGGTTTGCGGAAGAAATTATAATCTGGTCGTCTCAACAATTCGGATTTATAAAACTGTCGGAACAATTCACTACGGGCTCATCAATTATGCCGCAGAAAAAAAATCCGGATTTTGCGGAACTTGTAAGAGGAAAAACAGGCAGGATTTACGGCAATTTAGTTTCGCTTTTAACCGTGATGAAAGGACTTCCGTTGTCTTACAACAGGGATATGCAGGAGGACAAAGAACCGCTTTTTGATTCAGTTGAGACAATAAAAAATATGCTTGATGTTTCGTCGGGAATGATAAACACCGTTAAAATAAATTCCGAAAAAATGTTGTCCTCCTGCGAAAACGGATTTATTTTTGCGACCGATATCGCCGACTATCTGACATCCAAAAGAATGCCTTTCAGAACGGCGCATAATATCGTCGGCAAAATTGTGAATTATTGCAGTAAAAATAAAAAATCATTTAATAATTTGTCAATTGTAGAATGGAAAAAATTTTCTGCAAAATTTGAAAAATCCGTTTTTGATGTGTTGGATTTTAGAAAATCGGTTGAAAAAAGAAAGTCAAACGGAGGAACGTCATTATCGTCGGTAAAACAGCAACTGAAAAAATTATGAAGAGAACGGCAATTAAAAATTATCAATTAAAAATTAAAAATTGTGGTTGGATTTTCATTTTTCATTTTACATTTTACATTTTTAATTGTCTCTATTCCCAGCAACTTACGGAAAGAACTCTGACGCTTGAAGAGAGCGTAGGGCTTGCCGTATCAAACAGCCAGCAACTTCTGTCAGCGGCTCAGGACATACAGATTGCTAAACAGCGTCTTAAAGAGGCGCGGGCGATAATGTATCCGCAACTTGAATTCAACGCCAATTATTCAAGATTCAATGCCGAAAGCCCGCTGTTCCTTTCTCCTCTTTTGGGAAATACTATTTTGCCCCAGAAAACAATCAGGGAACTTGACAATATAGAAAATTACTATACAACTAAAATTTCGCTATCCCAGGTATTATGGAGCGGTACAAAACTAAGTTCAACAAAGAAATTCGCCGAGACGGAATTTAAGACGGCTGAAAGCGATTACGGCGCGATAAAAAATAAAACGGTTGCAACTGCCGCAAAAAATTTTTATAAACTTTTGTCATTGCAGAAAAAACTTGATATATATAACGCATCAATTGAAAAATTAGCAGGTAGAAAAAATGATAATGCAAATTCCAAAAACAGGTTTTTAGCAGACAGGAATATAGAAAAAATTAAAGCAATCGGTGAAAAAATCAAAAAGGATTTGGAAATAGCAAGGATTGATTTTCTGGAATCCATCGGCATTGAATTGAACACCATATTTGCTATAAAAGGTGAACTGGAATATAAAAAAGTTCCCGCCGACCCGAATAAATGTCTTGCTTGGGCTGCGGAATATCGTCCGGAACTTAAAAAAACTCAGTTGCAGGAACAGATGGACGCTCTCTCCGTTAATCTTTCGCTTTCCGGCCGTTATCCGACGGTAGCCCTCGGAGGGAACTATCAACTTGAAGATAAACAGTGGCCTTTTGAAAAAAAATCATGGAACGCCACAGTTAATCTAACCCTTCCTATTTTTGACGGCTTCGGGCAATTCGCAAGAATAAGACAAAGAAAATATCAGTATAGAAAGTCGCAGATTAACAGGGCAAACATCTCGGATACAATAAAAGCGGAAGTGAGAAAATCATTTGTTGAATACGAGTATGCAATTGAAAAATATGAAAAGAAAACCAAGGAAGCGGAAATGCTTACCGATACTTCGGAATTATATAAAAATATTTCATTCTCGGAATATGCGGAAATTACAGATGCGGTTTTACAAATGCAGTTGGAATATATTGATGCTGTGACAGATGTTATTATCGCAAAAATTGATTTAGAAACCGTCGTCGGAAGAAGTATTGAATAAAAATAATGGTTATTCGTCGTTGGTTGAGTGTTTTACTGCTTACTACTTACCACTTACTACTTACTACTTCCCTTATTTATTCTCAAAATGATGAATTGTTAAGAAATTTACTGTGGAAGGATTTTTTAGCGCTTTCTGGTAAAAGGCCCAAAATTGCACTTGTTTTAGGCGGCGGCGGGGCCCGCGGGCTAGCACATATCGGCGTATTAAAAGCGCTTGAAGAAAAAAAAGTTCCCATTGATATTATCGTCGGTACCAGCGTCGGCGCCCTTGTCGGCGGGCTTTACGCATCTGGGATGAGTATTTCCGATTTAGAAAAAATGGGACAGGGCATCGGCTGGAATAAAATATCTAATTTTTCAGCGGTAAAACTTTTTACTCTTATTACAGCGGAGTCGCTTTTGAGCACCGAAAAACTTGAAAAATATCTCAAAAAATATATCGGCGACAAAAATTTTGATGAGTTAAAAATTCCGTTTGCCTGCATCGCCTGTGATATAAAAACCGGCGAGAGAATTGTTTTTAAGGACGGTGAGGCCGCGTTTGCTATGAGGGCCTCGGCGACGGTTCCGGGAGTTTTTAATCCGGTTGAATACAGACATCGGCTTCTTGTTGACGGCGGTGTTGTTGACAATCTGCCCGTTGACATCGCGAAAGTTATGGGCGCCGATTTTATAATTGCCGTCTATCCGCAGGCGGACATTTCAACTTATGAAATAAAAAATGTGATGACAACGCTTTCGCAGGTTATAAACTTACAGGGCGGCTTTCTTACCGAAAAACAGATGAAAGAAGCCGATTTTCTGCTCATTCCAAATGTTAAAAATGTCAGTATGATAGAACTTGACAAATCTCAGGAGTGCATTGAAGCCGGCGTTATTTCCGGGAGAAGCAAGGTTAATGAACTCAAAGACAAAATTTTAGAAAAATTTATTGATAGAATTGTTTTTCAAAGATGAAAAAATTTATTTTTTTTATTTTTAATTTTCAATTTTTAATTTTTAATTGCCTCTATTCCGATATGGAGAAAATCGCTGAAGAAAAAGCGGCAATTAGTTACACTACCGCCTCCAAATCCAAAAAGGAAAAGATTAATTTTTATATTTCAAAAGGCGACGAACATCTGTTCCGCGGTGAATACAGTTATGCTATTGATTGCTATAATGAAGCGAGAACTCTTAAGAAAAAAAATCCAAATGTTCTTTTGCGGCTCGGTGAGAGTTATCGTCTGGCTGATATGAAAGAGGAAGCGATAGATTCATACAATAAAGCATTAAAATACGGTTCAAAGGATATAAGAATTTTTCTCGGCTTGGGCATTGTTTATAGAGCAAAATATCTTTATGAACAGGCGGAGGAATTTTACAGAAAAGCGTCGGAACTTGAAAAAAACAACACCATGTCATTAACGGGTCTTGCAGATATTTATAGCGAACAGGGTAAATATCCCCAGGCGATTGAACTTTATAAAAAGGTCTTGGTTATAAGTCCGACCGACGAAATAAAATTAAAACTTGCGATGTTAAATATTCTTACAGATTATAATGAGGATGTTAAACAACATAATACCGCAATGGCCGCTTCCAAAATCTTAAACGGTTATATTAATCTTAAAAAAAATCCGGATATTGCGATTTCTGATTTTATCTTTGCCGACGAGTATTTTTTGAGAGCAGTCGCTTATCTGAAAAAAAATGATTTGTCAAACGCGAAAAAAAGTTTAGATATTTTAATTAACGGTAAAGAAGAATCACTTTCTAAAAAACTATCAATCGCCCTCATTAAGCATATTCAATGAACAAAAATTTTATTTTTGCTATTTTAGCGACGACCTTTTCTATTTCCGGTATTGACATATTAATTCCGATTCTGCCGGTTAATTTTTTGAAGGTAACGAATAGCCCTGCACTGATGGGTGTTTTAATGGGCACGACCTCAATGGCAGCCGTTTTATTGCGTCCTATTTCCTCTTCTTTTATCGGTAAAATAGGTCTTAAAAAATCAATGATCTTCGGTGATTTAATTCTTTCAATCGTAGTGTTTTCATATTTTTTCACCGAAAGTTTTAGGACTCTTTTGGTGTTGAGAATTTTTTTCGGCGTCGGCATTATTTTATTTTTTGTCAGCGTCTGGTCTTTTATGGGCGTAGTTATACCGTCTGAAAAACGGGGTTTTGCGTTGAGCGTTTATACGGTCGCTTTTTTGTTTCCGTGTTTTTATGCGCCGTTTATAGGGACTAAATTGAGCGGTTTTGCGCCGTTTTTAATATCCGGAATTTTATTTTTGCTCGCCGTACTTTTCTGTTTTTTTATAGATGATGCAGGACTGCATTCAAAAGACGAGCACGGATTTTTTGCAACACTTTTTCGCCGTGATTTATTTGTTCCCGGAATTATAATTTTTTCCGTAGTTCTCGCAGATGCTTCGGTCACAGTTTTCCTGCCGCTTGTAGCATTAAAAAGGTTTATAGGCGACTACGGGTTATTTTTTACTGTTTTTTCCGTCTCAACAATATTTTTCCGTCTTTATTTAGGCAGATATTATACGGCTCATAACAGGAGCAGATTTGTAGTATGGGGAATGCTTATTATGTTTTTGAGTTTTATTACCGTCGGTTTTGCAAAATCGCTACCGCTCCTTTTGGTTTCCGGGTTTCTGTACGGAACAGGTTTTGCGCTGACAGACCCCAACCTTTTTGTTCTTATCATAGAAAGACGAAAAGATTTTTCCATAACACAGGTTATGGCGGGATACGGCGGATTTTTTGATTTCGGTTACGCCACCGGCCCTTTGATTATGGGACTAATTTATAAAAACTTCGGCGAATTCGGATTATATTTTTCAGCATCTATTTTTGTATTTATAGGATTTTTAATTTCAATAATATATTTTGAGATTGTTGGAAAACCCAACAATCGCTGATGACAACGATAAAAGCACCGATTACAGAGATAAGGTCATCGCCGTAATCGTTTTCTATAAATCGCTGTAATCAGACCGTTGAAAGGAGAATTATGCTGAAATACAAAAACAATCTTTTATTTATTGACGATGTTTCCGTTTTTGATACGGCGGTTAAAGTAGGCACACCGTTTTACCTCTACGGGAAAAAGAAACTTTTAGAAAATTACAAAGTCCTTGACGGCGCATTTTGTAAAGTAAATCGCATAATTTGTTATGCGGTGAAAGCAAATGAAAATCCGCAGATATTAAAAATTCTTGCCGAAAAAGGCTGCGGCGCAGATATCGTTTCCGTCGGCGAGTTGAAACTCGCATTGGCTTGTGGTGTAAATTCTCAAAAAATTGTGTTTGCCGGTGTTGGGAAAAAAGATGACGAAATCAAAGAAGCAATTAAGTCAGATATCTTGATGTTCAATGTTGAGTCAATCCCGGAACTTTTTAGAATTGATAAAATTGCTAAATCACTCGGTAAAATTGCGGGAATTTCTTTCAGGATAAATCCTGACATAGATGCCAAAACCCATCCGCATATTACAACCGGGCTTTCCCACAACAAGTTCGGGCTGTGTTTTGATGAAGCGTTTGAGGGCTATCTTTTAGCGAAGGAACTCAAAAATATAAAAATCGTCGGACTTCATTTGCACATCGGTTCGCAAATAACCGATAAGGGCTCATTTGAACTTGCATCAAAAAAGGTTTCCGGATATATCAAAAAACTTTCCGATGCAAAAATAAAACTTAGATATATTGATATGGGCGGCGGGCTCGGAATAAGATATAAAGACGAAAAAATAATTACTCCGGCGGAATATGCACAAGCGATTATGTCAAATCTTCCGGAAAATCACACAATAATTTTAGAGCCGGGCAGATTTATCATCGGTGCTGCGGGCATTTTAGTCACAAAAATAATTTACATCAAAAAAACATCAAAGAAAAATTTTTTAATAGTTGACGCGGGAATGAACGATTTGGTGCGTCCTGAGATGTATGGTGCGTATCACGATATTATTCCGATTGCATTAAGAAAAGGCGAAAAATACAATTGGGATATTGTCGGTCCCATTTGCGAATCGTCCGATATTTTTGCAAAAGACAGGCCAATGCCGAAAGTTTCCGAGGGCGATTATCTTGCTATTTTATGCGCCGGTGCTTACGGCTATTCAATGTCGTCAAATTACAATATGCGTCCCCGTCCGGCGGAAGTTCTTGTTGAAGGGAAAAAATGGAAGGTAATAAGAAAAAGAGAAAATCTGTCATTCTGAACGCAGTGAAGAATCTCATATTATTATGAATATAAATTTTACAAAGATGTCGGGCAGCGGCAATGATTTTATAGTTATTGATAACAGAAAAAAAATTGTTAAAACCGCATCCGCTTTTGCCGAAAAATACTGTAACATAGAAGGTGTGGACGGGCTTTTGCTTGTTGAAAAAACCCGTCTCAAACCTGCTGATTTCAGAATGGTTTATTACAATTCCGACGGAAGCCGTGCCTCTTTTTGCGGAAACGGTGCCAGATGCATCTCGCTTTTTGCATATCTTAATAAAATCGCTCCATCAAAAATGAGTTTTGAATCGGATGCCGGTATAATCTCGGCAGAAATAAAAAATGGCACGAAGTGTCACCCCGGACTTGTTTCGGGGTCTCATATTGTAAAAATAAAAATGCCGCTGCCAAAAAATTTTAAGCTGGATTTTGACCTAACCGCCGTCGGGCAAAATTTTAACGCATCTTTTATCAATACCGGCGTTCCCCACACAGTAATTTTTGTCGAGGATATAAAAAAAATAAAAGTTGAACATTTAGGCAAGGCTATCAGGTGGCACAAGGAGTTTCAGCCCGAAGGCACAAATGTCAATTTTGTAAAAGTTTTAGCCAAAAACAAACTCCAGGTCAGAACATATGAGAGGGGTGTAGAAGCCGAAACCCTCGCCTGTGGAACCGGAGTTGTTGCATCGTCGGTAATTTCAATTATGAAAAAATATGTCTCCTCGCCCGTAAGCGTTCTAACTCAAGGCGGTGAAACCTTAAAAGTATATTACGACGGTAAAACCGCCTTTTTAGAAGGCAAAGTCACCGTAGTATTTGAAGGAAAAATAGAAAAATAATTACCAAAATTGGAGAAGAAAGAGGTAAATCGTGGAATTGACAATTATACAACTAAAATCACTTTGGAATAAGGAAAAAGAAAATTATCAGTCGCAAGAAGTTGGCTCTGGTGTTCAAAAATTTGTTAAAGATGTCTTGGAATGTGGAGAACTTTTTAATCTTAAAGAAGGCAAAATCTCAACTCCGAATGAAAAAAGAAAAGACGAATTTATCTGTGAATATAAAACAAAATCAAAAAGAAGAGTTGATGTAGCAATATTTATCACTCCTGAAATTCTAATTCCTGTTGAAGTTGAACAATACACAAATATCCAAGCAGGCATAAACCAACTTTTCCAATATCAAATTGACCTTGACAGAAAATATGGGATTCTCACCGACGGTTATACTTGGCGATTTTTTAATAATAATATTTACCGCACATTTACCCTTAAAGAAATTTTTGACGAAACAAAAACATTCCTGGAATTTTGGAAAGAGTATATTAAACCGGAACATTATTATCTTTCCTTCTTTGAAACATTCGGACAACTTTCACTTTTTAAAGATGTAGAAAAAATGAATGTTGAAAATAACAGGCAGATATTTTTTGAAGATATAACGAAACTTATCAGAAGTATTAAGGAAAAATTAAATGTTGAAGGATATTTCAACGGACTTGATAAAAAAGCAAAAGAGAAAAAAGCGACTGAAATTACATATGCTTATATAATCCAGTTTATTCTGTATAAAGCGTTGGTTGATAACGCATTCCAAAATTTTGGCAAAGAATATTTAGAATATGTGAAGAAAACCCATGAATGTCTTAAAAATAAGCAATACAAAAATATCTTGTCAATCATAGATAATATCAGTGCAAAAATTTCTAAAAACATTTATCGTCCTTTTCTTGAAGAACAAAAATATATTTCTAAAAAAATCCAACAACTTTATCGCAAAGTTGAAAATCAATTATCTGATGTGTCTCTCTGGCTTGACATTTTTGTCTTTATTAAAAAATATAGATTTGAAAATGTCAAAAATGAAATCTTCGGTTTTATCTATGAAAATTACTTAAAAGAACTCTATGAAGATGAAAAAAAAGGGCAGTATTTTACCGACCCTGCCGTTGTCAATTTTATGCTTCAGCAAATCGGCTATACAGAAAAAGAGATAAAAGGAAAAATAGAAAATGACCAATCGGATAAACTTTCAATAATTGACCCATCTTGCGGAAGCGGAACATTTCTTTATAGTGCTGTTGACCAGATTATGCAATCATTCAGCAGTGCTACAAAAGATGCCTCAGAAAAAATAGAAGAAGTTGTCACCAAAAATGTTTTTGGTTTAGATATTGAGGAATTCCCGCTTTATCTTGCCGAGATGAATATTATTATGAGAATGCTTCCTTATATTATCAGTGAAAAATATAATAATCCTGTTGATAAAAAAATTAAGGTGTTTTTAACGAATGATAGTATCGCCGAATTCGTAAGCACACCTATTGATAATACAGAAGTTGATGAATATGTTAGAGTTAAAAACGGGGGCAACGGTGTAGCGGATGCTCAAATGATATTTCCGGGATTAGCAATTCAAGAACCTGAATTTGATAGTTTTATGCGTGTATCCGAAGACATAAAGGAAATGAAAGAAAGTCTGAAGAATAATCGTATTCCACGTCGTAGATTTGATTATGTTATAGCAAATCCGCCATATGTTGGCTATAATGAATGTTCCAAACAAGAAATCTTAATTTTTAAAATGCTTCAGGGTAAAGTAAAACCAAAAGTAAATTTGAATAATATCTATGGAATAAATTTGCATAGTATTCCTGACAACCGCAAAAAGCGACCTCCAAAACCAAATCTGTATGCTTTTTTTGTTGCTGTTGGATTAGCACTTCTTAAAGATAATGGAAAACTCTGTTATATTATTCCACAAAACATTTTAACAACAGGAGATTATGATGTGTTACGTTATCACTTGGCAAATTTTACGACTATTGAAAAAATTATTACCTTCAATAGAAATCTTTTTATCAGTCGTGGCGTAAACCAAAAAAAAGTTATCTCAACATCAAGTTTAATTTTTGTTGTCAGTAAAAAACCACCAACAAACACCCATGGAGTTGATATTATAAATTACAGAAATGGCGAAGATACAATAGAGGATACTCTTGCTAATATTTTAGCAGGTAAAAAGATTGACAAGAAAAAAGTTTTACAAACGGATTTACTAAAAAATGTCGCTAACTGGAGTTTTATTAAACAAGGAACATTCCTTATAAAATTTCAAAATGAATATCAAAAAAATTCGACAGATATTTCAATTTATTACGATCACGACCAAGCAATGCAAAAATTTAATAGTAAATTCTTTTTTGATATCGGTTATTATATTAACGAAAGAAAAGTTCTTCAAAGTCCTTCAAACAAAGATTTACATTATCAATACCCTAAACTTAATAGGAAATTTTTGACAGTTGTGGAGTATAAGGGATATTGGCCCAACATTAGAACTGGCAATTCTCAAATGACAATTAAACTATTGAAAAATAACCAAGAATACAATTTACTAGACAGCAAATATAAGATTATTTGGTCGTATGCTAATCCGTCCCATTTCCATTTTTCTGATAAACCGATTATATGGGCAAGGAATCAAATTTGTGCTATCGGTAGCGAGAACAAAAAAGAAATTTTATATCTTTTTTCAATTTTGGATTCGGAAATAACAAATAAAATCTTAATTTCTAACCTTAAAACCGAAACAGAAAAAGATTTTTTAGTTTCAACTTCATCTGTAAAAGAATATGTCCGTG
>PEVQ01000018.1 GCA_002780205.1 Elusimicrobia bacterium CG06_land_8_20_14_3_00_38_11 | reverse complement strand
GCTTCTTTGGTGTCATGTTGAGCGGTAGCGAAACATCTCGCCTTTCAACACCGGGATTCTTCACTGCGTTCAGAATGACACCTCCGCGTTTATCCGCGTTACTATCCGCGTTTTTCCGCTTCTATTCCTTTAGAGAGACACCCAATTCTTTAAGTTTCATTACTATTTCATCTAATGACTTCTTTCCGAAATTTTTATAAGCGAGAAGTTCGCCCTTCGTTCTTTGAGTCAACTCCCCTATGGTTTTTATTTTTGCCTGTTTCAAACAATTTGTGGCGCGGATTGAAAGTTCTATAATTTGAACCGACTGATTTAAAATATCGCCGGAAAGTTTCCCGTCGGGTGCGGGCGCCGATGTTTCTAACACCTTTGATGTCGCTTTTCCCTCTTCATCATAATTTATAAAAATTTTAACGGAATCGCTTAAAAGTTTCGCCGAAAAAACGAGCGCATCTTCGGGATTTATAGAACCGTCGGTCCATATCTCCATAATCAGACGGTCATAATCGGTCGCCTGACCCACGCGTGTGTTTTCAACCTCATAAAAGACCTTTTTAATCGGAGTGAAAACGGCATCCACAAGCATCGTGCCGGCTGGCTGCCCCGGTTTTTTATTTTTTTCGGCGGGCGAATATCCCTTGCCCTTTGCAACATCAATTTCCATCTCAAGATTCCCGCCGGATTCAAGGGTAGCAACGACCTGATCGCCGTTGACAATCTCTATGTTTGAGTTGGTCTCAAAAGATGATGCCAAAACAGGGCCGCTTTTTGAGGCGGACAGTTTAATCGTCTGGACTTCGTCGGCGCCGTAAATCCTGAATCTTATTTTTTTAAGATTGAGTATTATGCCCATCACATCTTCAACAACACCCGGCAGTGTTGCAAACTCGTGTGAAGCGCCTTTTATCCGGGTGGATATAACGGCACTACCTTCTAATGACGACAAAAGTATGCGACGAAGCGAGTGCCCTATCGTGTGCCCGTAACCCTTCTCAAACGGCGAAACCTCAAACTTTCCATATGTCAAATCAGAAGAAATATTTTTTTCAATCTTCTGAGGTCCAACTATGTCAGGAAGCCGCATTTTATATAACCCCCTTTAACACCAGAGAATTAGTTTATACGACAGAGAATCAGTTTATACGACAGAGAATTAGATATTACCTTGACTAATTCTCTAATTCTCTAATTCTCTAATTCTCTGACTTTCTATTTGCTGTACAACTCAACGATTAGTTGTTCCTTCGGTTTTTCTTCGTCGTAAGGAACGGACATTTCTTCTCTCAACGGTTGTCGGACAACGCTACCGGATAAAGATGAAACATCCAAAGAAAGCCACGGCAACACGCCTTTTTTTGAAGATACATCCGCGGATTTTTTAACAAATAAGTTTTCTTTAAGTTTATCGGTTATTTGGATTTTATCATTTACTTTCACAGGGTATGACGGTATGTTTATTATCTTATCATTAACTTTTACATGCCTGTGAAGAACCAACTGGCGGGCGCCGGAAATGGCCGGTGAAAATCCCAGTCGCCTGACGACATTATCCAGCCGCATTTCCAAAGATAACAAAAGATTGAAACCTGTCATGCCTTTATGTTTTGCCGCAGTATGAAAATATCTTCTGAACTGCCTTTCCATTACCCCGTAAGTCCTTTTTACCTGCTGTTTGGCGCGCAACTGACCGGAATACTCCGTCGGTTTTTTCATCATTCTTCTGCGAGGACCGGGCGGCCCTTTCTTTTTGGTAATGGGACACTTGGGCGTATTGCACCTTTCGCCTTTTAAGAATAAAGGCATACCTTCTTGTCGGCATCTTCTGCATTTAGGTCCTAAATATCTTGCCATATTAACCTCAATTAAAAATTAAAAATTAAAAATGTCTTTTACCATAATTTTACATTTTGCATTTTACATTTTTAATTGCCTTTTTTATACTCTCCTTTGTTTCGGCGGTCTGCATCCGTTATGCGGAATAGGCGTAATATCTTTGATGAAAGTAACGGATAATCCGGATGACTGTAATGCTCTTATAGCCGTTTCGCGGCCCGAGCCGGGTCCGGAAACAAAAACCGCGACCTGTTTCAAACCCATTTCGGACGCTTTTCTTGCACAATTCGCCGACGCAATCTGGGCGGCAAAAGGCGTTCCTTTTTTCGTTCCCTTGAAACCGGATGAGCCGCTGGATGCCCAATTTATGACATTGCCTTTATCGTCGGTTATCGTGATGATTGTATTGTTAAAAGATGACTTGATATAGACCCTGCCGCTGGTTGAAAGCAGTTTTCTTCTTGATTTATGTTTCGGCGCGGCAACGGTCGTTTTTGGTTTTGTTTCTTTTACCTCTTTTGAAGTATTTTCCTGCACTTTGGTCTCTTTTTGTTTTGTTTCTTCTTTTTTTATTTCTTTTTTTTCTTCCATTGTTTGCTCCGCTCACCCCCGAATAAATTCGGGGGCTACAATTGACGCTAAAATGATATCGAAGGTGTCATATTGAGCGTAGCGAAATATCTCGAGATTCTTCACTACGCTTCGCTTCGTTCAGAATGACATTTTGCGTCTGTTTGGCGTTTTAGTTCCGCGTGTGTTCCGCGTTCCTCACTTCTCTTCCTTTTCCCTTTTAACTTCCACCTTAACCGCACCGACCGTTTTTCTCTTTCCTCTTTTTGTTCTTGCGTTGGTCTTTGTTCTCTGCCCTCTGACCGGCAAATTCCGGCGGTGTCTCATTCCTCTATAAGTTCCTATCTCCTGTAACCGTTTGATATTGCCGACAATCTCACGGCGCAGGTCGCCTTCAACCTTATACTCCGATGAAATAATCCCGGCAAGTTTTCCTACTTCCGCTTCCGTTAAATTTTTTACTCTTTTTGACGGTTCAATCTTCGCCTCGTCTAAAATTTTTTTTGCAAGAACCCTTCCCACACCGTATATGTAGGAAAGTCCGATATCTATTCTTTTCCCTTTCGGTAAATCAACACCCGCTATTCGTGCCATAGTAACACCAGAGAATTAGCCGTCTAATTCTCTTTCGTATAAACTAATTCTCTGCCCCTAACCCTGTCTCTGTTTATGCTTAGGATTTTTGCAAATAATATACAAAACACCTCTGCGTTTTACAACCTTGCAATTTTTACAAAATGGTTTTACTGAAGACCTTACTTTCATGTTAACACCAGTGAGTAGGGAGTAGGAAGTAGTGAGTAGTTTAAACCACTTCCCACTTACCACTTACTGCCTCTCTTACCTGCCTTTTTCTCTGTAAGTAATTCTTCCTCTCGTTAAATCATATGGCGAAAGTTCGACTTTTACTTTGTCGCCGATAATAATACGGATGTAATTCATCCTCATTTTTCCGGAAATTCTCGCTAGGACGCTGTGCCCGTTTTCAAGTTGAACGCGGAACAT
>PEVQ01000073.1:743-2963 GCA_002780205.1 Elusimicrobia bacterium CG06_land_8_20_14_3_00_38_11 | reverse complement strand
ATTCTCCAACATATTTAGAGATACTCGAGCGTGAAAAACTCCGTAAACTTTCTCCCGCCGCGGCCAATCTTAAAAGCGCCCTAGAAAAACTCAAATCCGAATTTTCGTCAAACGATTCACAATCCGAATTTTTAAAATACTTTCCCAAAAATAAAAGAGATTTTGATGCCTTCTTCGGTTTTAACAGGGATGACCACGGCAAGAGTGTCACCGGAGAATTATATTATCTCTCTGATGATTGTATAGTTGTATTGAAATATTTCAACCCTCGCCATATACGCCTCATCTGCAAGATTGTGATTGATATCGGTAAAGAAAGCAGCTGGGATGCGGACGCATACAATTACCTGCAGGATGTTATAATGGATGTTGCGATGAAGCACACGCGTATTTTCAGAGAAGAGATTTTCAAATTATCGCGACAAGAGCGCGTTTCTCTGGTTCAATATCTGGCGGATGTTCAGTTTATTGCTCACGATAAGCAATATTCGGCATTGGTTGAAAAATTTCAGCGGCTGGGCGACCGGGAGTTCGTCACCTTGCTTGAAAACGAAAAAAAGAGCACTATGGAGAAGCCTTGGAGTATAAAAAAGTCCTCGCCGGCTTATACGACGAAGATATCAAGCATTGCTCACACCGAATGTGAACATTTCGGCGGTCCAAGAGTCCCGTAATCCCGGAGTCAAATATGAAATTCAAAGAAATTTTCTCATCAGAAATAGTCAAAGAAATAGAGGGGATCGGTCCGAATAACGGAAAGATTCTTGCAGCGGCCGGCATAAGGACTTTGGATGATTTGCGCCGGGCGGACACAAATCAAATCCATCAAGCGACGAGGATTTCCGCCCGACAATTAACGGATTGGAAGTCGGCGGCCACATTGCGGCAAGTTATCGGAATAGACCGACAAATAGCCGAGGTTCTCGTTAAATCCGGGATTCGCGACTTACTGTCTTTGCGTAATGCCCACCCAAAAAATATTCTTAAAGTAATTGAAGATGCACGCAAACCGCGCAAAAAGTACAACATAATTCCCGACACATACGCGAGAGTCATTACGCTTGAAAAAGTTCTGATGTGGCAATGTTCCATAAATGTCTCGTCGCCAGGCATTACTCAAATTTCCTCACCACAGATTGCACCGCCGTTTTTGTCTTCTAATGTGGAGGATGTGGAAATTTATATAGATAGAGATTACGAAACGCGTCTATCCACGATGGGTTCTCTTTTCATCGCCGGCCGGTGGTTATACACTTTGGAGCCGCCGGACCGCAACAACGCTGCCACGAACGAGCCCGCCACGGCAGGAAGAATTTTCCCGGGCAGTTATCCGTCTTTCGTCAGAACCGACGGTTCTCACGGCTGGTGTGTAGAGTTGAATAATGTTCCCGGCAGAAGCAATATTCAAATCCATCGCGGAAATTTTCCGAAAGACACCACGGGATGCATATTAGTCGGATTAACGAGAGAAGATGATTGGGTGAAGGATAGCGTAACCGCAATGGGTATAATTCAGTCAATTGTGGAATCGGCCGGCGAAAAACCCGCTATAACGGTTCATATTTCCGGCATTCCGATTTCCGAACCGCCGCCGCAGAATCCGCCTTCTTCGGGCGGTGGCGGTGGTTGGTAGGGAGCGTAATATTCTTGGAGAGTCGTATTTTAATAGCATTATAAGAGAACAGGTTTTATGTGTGCTTGAAAAGAACGGCATGAATCTATGTGATAAAACCTACGAAAACGAGGTCAGTAAAAAAGTTTCACTTGGGCAAAAGATTTGGCACACGACCATTAAAGAAGCGATATCCGCAGATTTGTTTGAATATTGCGAATCCAAGATAAAAAAAGGCCGCGGTTTTTACAAGTTGGAAAATATTCCGAGATATGCGGCATTTGGATATGATTTTTGTAAGTGGTTTTCCCGACTCATCGGCGCGCCACGAAATATCTCCGAAGAATTGGCCGCCATCGGCGCCCTTTTAAACTCATACGCCGCCCTTTTCGATAAAATTTGCGATGATTATGTGGTATTCTTTCCTATTCTTGTAAGCCGAATCACGCGGCCCGCTTTGTCAAGTGCGACAATGATTGTGAATAAGAGTCAAAAAAAATTCTTTGCGGTTAAAGAAGATGACGCACCGCTAATCAAAATGACGATACTGTTGATGGAAGAGTATTTTAAAAAGTGCGAAAAAATTCACGGCAGTCTTCTTAATAAAA
>PEVQ01000073.1:0-732 GCA_002780205.1 Elusimicrobia bacterium CG06_land_8_20_14_3_00_38_11 | reverse complement strand
ATATTCAAGAACACGATTTTTAATCTTTATGAATCCGAACTACGGAGCGTTGACCTAAAGTTTTCGTCAAAATTCAACAAGACGGAAGTGTTTCGAATTCTTAGGAACAAAAGTTCTATGCTTATATGGATGATGGCGCTACAATGTCTTTTGGGGGTTGGCGCCAATTTAAACGACGGTTATGTCAAACTGAAAAAAGCCATACTTGAATTGGGAGATGTTTTCTGGATATTGGATGACATTGTGGATGCTACGGAAGATTTTATGAATGGCAAATGGAGTTATCTCTCGCTGAAGTTTGATTTGGCGTATAGCTTAAAGAATTATCGACCGGGCGACCGACCGCTCATTTTGGACACAATGATAAATCGTGGTGCGGTAGTTTCCTCGGCGGAGGCGATGTGTATGAAATATCATGGAGTGGAAAAAGCGATTGAAGACAGTATAAAGAGAGATTTTGACTATGATATAATATTTCTCCCATGGCTACATATGTGGGTTGATTCGCTTGTCGGCACAGCCGCGGCTTGAAACGGGTGGATAAAGTGACGAGTTTATATTGACAAAGATTTGCTTTTAAGAGTAACAGGCATAAACAATGAAAAACATCTTCGGTTATTGGTGTCTCGCTTGCGGCAAAGAAATAAAATACGATCCGCTGAAATATCTCTGCTCGGAAAAAGTATAAAGAAAATAATCTGCGTGTGTCTGCGAAAATCTGCGTCTTAAAAA
>PEVQ01000266.1:16475-18201 GCA_002780205.1 Elusimicrobia bacterium CG06_land_8_20_14_3_00_38_11 | reverse complement strand
TGCTGATAAGGGATTTTCGTCCGGACGGTTTTAAACTCACCATACTTCTTCTTGTAACCGTTTGGGTCGCCGATTCTGCGGCGTATTTTTTCGGCTCGGTATATGGCAGTCGTCGGTTATCCTCAATCAGTCCTAAAAAATCCGTAGAAGGGGCAATAGCATCCGTTTGTGCGTCCATAATTACAGTTTTTTTTGCAAAATTATTTTCTATGAATTTTTTAAGACCCGCTGATATTTTTTCGCTTGGCGTTTTAATAAGCATATCGGCGCAGTTCGGGGACCTTGCGGAATCATTAATAAAACGCTCTGCGGGAGTAAAGGATTCATCAAATTTGCTTAAAGACCACGGCGGTGTTTTGGATAAACTTGACAGTTTCATTTTTGCCGCCCCGGTATTTTACTATTACATAAAATTCTTTGTTATATAATGAAAAAAATTTCAGTTCTCGGTTCAACCGGATCCATCGGCACATCGGCACTTGATGTTATTACTCATCTGAATAATTTCAAAGTTATAGGGTTATCCGCAAATAAGAACAAGTCGCTTCTTAAAAAACAGGCGAAAAAATTTAAACCGGAAATTACTGCCGTCGGACGTTCCGGCTTAAAAAACATTTCGTTAATTTCCAAAGCGGATGTTGTCCTGATTTCCGTTGTGGGCGCAGCAGGGCTTATACCTCTTGTAAACGCAATAAAATTAAAAAAAAAAATCGCACTTGCGAATAAAGAAGCAATTGTTATAGCCGGTGATTTAATAGCAGAACTTCTAAAAAAATATCCCGCCAAAATAATTCCTGTTGACAGCGAACATTCCGCAATTTTTCAGTGTATTGACGGTAAAAATCCAAAAGAAATATCAAAAATAATTTTGACCGCGTCCGGCGGCCCGTTTAGAAATTATTCAAAAAAAGATCTGTCAGAAGTTAAAGTGAAAGATGTTCTAAAACATCCTACATGGAAAATGGGAAGAAAAATCACCGTTGATTCAGCAACAATGATAAACAAGGGGTTTGAGGTTATAGAGGCGCATTATCTTTTCGGAATTCCATATGAAAAAATAGAGATTGTAATTCATCCGCAGTCAATAGTTCACAGCGCCGTTGAGTTTGTGGACGGTTCAATTATATCGCAGATGAGTAGGACCGACATGCGGATTGCGATACAGTATGCGTTGACATATCCTGAAAGGAAGATTTCAACGGTTAAAAAACTGGATTTGCCATCTCTCGGCAAACTTGAATTTTTTAATTTTTCAACCGGAAATTTTCCGTGTTTTGAACTTGCGTTAACTTCGGCAAGAATCGGTGGAACAATGCCCGCCGTCCTCAACGCTGCCAACGAAGTCGCAGTTAAAAAATTTTTAGAGGGTAAAATCCGGTTTTTACAGATTCCAAAATTTATAGAAAAAGCGATGAAAAAACATAGAGTGAAAAAAAATCCCGATTTGGAGGATATATTGGATGCAGATTTTGAAACAAGAAAATTTGTTGAGGAGATGAAATGACAATTCTTTTGGGTATATTGGCTGTTGCAGTGATGTTCGGGTTTGTAATAATGATTCACGAATTCGGACATTTTATTGTCGCAAAAAAGTTGAAAGTAAAGGTTCTGGATTTTGCGTTCGGATTTGGTCCTCCGATTTTTAAGTGGACAAGAAACGAAACAAGATATTCCGTGCGCCCGATTCCTTTCGGCGGATTTGTAAAAATGGCGGGCGAGGAAATAG
>PEVQ01000266.1:8569-16405 GCA_002780205.1 Elusimicrobia bacterium CG06_land_8_20_14_3_00_38_11 | reverse complement strand
CGGCGCAATAATGAATTATATTTCGGCGTTTATTATTTTCTTATTTATTATTTCCGTTTGGGGATTGCAACATCAGCGTCCCGTAATAAAATTGGTTGAAAAAAAATCACCTGCATTTATATCGGGGTTAGCGGCTGGCGACGAAATAGTCGCTATCAACGGCAATAAAATTGAAGATGCCGGTATTGTATCAAAAATTGTAAAAACATCGCCAGATAAAGAACTGGTTTTTTCGGTGAAAAGAAATGCACTGCATAAAATTATTGATATAAAAATCACGCCTAAATATGACGAGAAAATAAAAATGTCGCGTATCGGAATTGTCTATGATATGTCATCTGAACCGATTGTCGTAAAAGTGGGTTTTGCAAAAGCAATTAAAGAGTCATTTAACCAAATAATTTTCTGGACGGTAACGCCGCTTAAATATCTTTATATGAAATTAACGCTCTGGGAAGCACCGTCAGAGGTCTCGGGACCTGTCGGGATTATGCAGGCGGCTTATTTTGCGGCGAAACTCGGCGTAAAAACATTTATGAATTTCATAGCGATTGTTTCGGTTGCACTCGGGATGTTCAATCTTCTGCCTATTCCTATTGTTGACGGCGGGCATATTATGTTTTATTTGTTTGAGGGCATTTCCAGAAAATCCCTGAATAAGAAAGTTATGCAATTCGCAAATTCAGTCGGGTTTGCGCTTTTAATAACACTCGCGCTCTATGCAACCTATCAGGATATTTTGAGAACAAAAAGCGGTTTCTGGAAACAAATTGAGCAAGTAAAATAGAAAAAAGAATTTGAGGAATGACCCCGCTTCAGCGGGGTCGTCAATGGAGCAAATTCACACATAAATTGTAGCCCCCGACTTCAGTCGGGGGTGAGCAAAGCGAATAGATAAAATGAAAAAAGAAAAGGAACATATGTGGGCACATCCCGGCGGAAAACTGTTGGAACTCGGTGCTGATAAATTAAGCGATGCCGAACTTTTAGCGATATTGATTTCATCGGGAATTAAAGGCAAACCAGCAGAAAAAATTGCAGAAGAACTTCTGGCAAAGTATGGTTCATATAAAGGATTGGCAAATCAACCGCTTAAAAAATTTCTTAAAATAAAAGGTCTTGGTGATGTAAAAATATTAAGAATTGCTGCCTGTTTTGAAATTGCCAAACGAATTGTTCATCAGGTTATTGAAGAATATGAAAAATAAGATTCAAAAGAAAAAATCAATAGTTTCTAGTCCATTTGATATAACATCACATAAGACAGAAAGAACAGGAGTTTCTATTTTAATACATTGGATGCGAGAAATTATTGAGGAAAAAAATCTTGATTTAGGTCTTCCCGATGTTGAAACATCTGGTGATGACAGAAAAATGCCCGATGCTGTAATTTATGAGTCAAGACAAAGTCAAAATGTTCTGTGTGTTTTTGAAGCAAAAAAACCATTTTTTGATGTTTTTGATGAAAAAGAACTTAAAAGACCTGCCTGGGAAAAAGCAAATAAGAGAAAAGCAAGATATTTTGCGTTAACTAATTTCCAAAAACTTATATGGTTTAATACAGAAAAAGTTAATACCCAGAAACATGAGGAAGAGCAGGTTATTGAAAAATACAATCTTTCAGAAATTGAAAATCTTGATGATATAGAGGAAACACGATACAAAGATTCAATAAAAAAAGAACTTGAAAAATTTTTAACCAAACTTTATTATGTATACACAGGTAAAGAGCCAGAACCAAAATTAGCAATTGACGAATGGTTGATTTATCGTCTTCAGGAAAAAATTGAGCGATTAGCCATTTATTATAGAAGAATCATTGAGGATAGGTGTCACAAAGATACAGAATTTTCAAAGAAACTTCAAAAATGGTTTATTCAACAGAATTGGACATTCGCATTCCAACCGTTTGATTTTGATAAAGTTGCTCGACAAACTGCTTATCTACTTGTAAATAAAATACTTTTCTATGATTTATTACAGGCGAAACGACCGGAAGAAATACCACCTTTAAAGACTAATCTCCAAGAATTTATTAGCGGTTCCCATTTGCGAAAAGTGTTACAAACATATTTTGATGAAGTTCTGAAAATTGATTATCAAACGATCTACCAACCTGATTTTATTGATGAAATTGCATTTCCCGACGCAAAAGAGGTTATCAAGGAAATAGATGTTCTTGTTACAATTTTAAGACAATATGACTTTTCTAAAATCGGCTATGATATTATCGGCAGAATTTTTGAACGCCTTATTCCTCATGAAGAACGGCATAATCTTGGACAGTATTTTACAAGTCCTGATATTGTGGATTTAATTTTGAAGTTTTGTCTGAAACATGAAACAGATAAAGTATTTGACCCATCTTGTGGAACGGGTACTTTTTTAGTGCGTGCATACAAGCACAAACAAATGATGAATCAACAACTCATGCATCAAGAAATTTTGAATTCATTGTATGGAACAGATATTGCAAAGTTTCCGGCTCATCTTGCAACTATCAATCTTGTAATAAATGATTTAGCAACCAATGAAAATTATCCTAAAATTTTTAATGAGGATTTCTTTGCTTTATCCCCCTTTGGAGTAAATAGTTCAAAATATAAAATAGACGATACTTTTACTGTTAAAGAAAGTGCCCGTTCAAAATATACTGTTTCAATTGGTGACAAAAAAATTATTTTGGAATATCCAAGAAGTGTTGATTGCCTTGTCGGTAATCCACCGTATACTCGCCAGGAAGAAATCTCTGAAATTTCGTCTGGAGATGAAGAATACAAAGAGAACTTAATTGAAAAATCACTTTATGATGGTCAAGTGAAAATGGCAAATATATCTAAACGAGCGGGAATTCACGCCTATTTCTTTGTTCACGGAACGAAATTCTTAAAAGATGAAGGAAGATTCGGATTTATTGTGTCAAACTCGTGGTTAGATGTAGATTATGGAAAAGGTCTTCAAGAGTTTTTCCTTAAAAATTACAAGATTGTTACTGTCATTGAATCAAAAGTAGAGCGATGGTTTGAAGAAGCAGATGTAAATACTTGTATAATAATTTTGGAAAAATGTAAAGATGAAAAAGAGAGAAATGAAAATTTGGCCCGATTTGTTTATCTCAAAAAACGATTAAGACATTTTATCCCACCCGCACAAGATATGTGGGATAAAGAACTAAACCGACTCAATTCCATTGACAAACTAATAAAAACAATTCTTGCCCATTCTGATTTTTATCAAAATGATGAATTAAGAATTTTTCCCAAAAAGCAGTCAGAACTTTGGACAGAGGGTTTTGATGCTGAAGAAAAACAGTTTGTCGGTGCTAAATGGGGGAAATATTTAAGGGCCCCGGAGATATTTTTTAAGATATTAGAAAAAGGAAAAGATAAATTTGTTCCATTAAAAGAAGTCGCTGATGTAAGAAGAGGATTTACAACTGGTGCAAATGAATTTTTCTATATTAGCGAGGAAGAAATAAAACGGTGGAAGATAGAAAAGAAATTCTTACAGCCCATAATTTTTTCTCTAAAAGAAGTTGAGGGCTATAAACTAAAAAGAAACAAATTGAAATGGAAAATCATTATTTGCCACAAAGAAAAGTCAAAATTAAAAGGCACACAATTATTAAAATATATTGAAAGGGGTGAAGCAGAAGGTTTTAATGATAGACCAACTTGTTCATCTCGGAAACTGTGGTATTCATTAGGTAAAAATTGGAAATATGCTCCGTTAATTTTGCCCTCAAAGGTCGGCGAAAGAATGCCGATTTTTTTGAATGAAAAAGTTTTTGAAGATAAAAAACTATATGGTATTACTCCCAAAAATTCAAATCAACTTCTAATTATTACTGCACTACTTAATTCAACTTTAACTCGTCTTTTTATTGAATTTACTTGTCGTCAACTTACAGGCGCGCAAGCGATTGCTGATATAGATGTTGCTGTAGTAGAAAAATTACCAATAATTGCTATTGAAGATATTCCTGAAAAGATAATTTCAAAATTGGTTTTGAAGTTTAAAGAACTTGCGGATACTAAATGTGAAGGTGTTTTTACAGAAATTGGTGGGGGAATAAAAGAAATATCATTAAGTAAAATCAAAAAGGAATTGTTAGAACTTGATAAAATTATTATGGGTGATATTCTGGGTTTGACTGATGAAGAGCAACTTGAGGTTTATCGTGCAGTAGTTGATTTGGTGAAGTCCCGCATTGATAAAGCAAAAAGTTTCGGAAAACCTAAAAAGACAATCGGTGGTATAGATATTGGTTTATTGGTTAAAACAGTAATGGAAAAAATTGGTGACAACACATTGGGAAAATTGTATAAAGAAAAAGTTTTAAGTCAAAAATTACTTTATACAAAAAAATTACCTGAAAAATCCGATGATATTAAAATTGAAAAAGAACTTTTTGACTGGCGACTTTTCTCCGGTAAAAAACATATAAACTGTTCTTCAGAAACCGAAGCGAAATACTTAAAGGTCTGGCTTGAAGCGGGATTTGATAAAGTTAAAATTCCCAAAGATACAAATTATCTCGAAAAGTTATTACCTGATTTACTAACATTGAAAAAAAATATTGACAAAGTCTTAATGATTATTTGAATTCAATACTTGACCTAAAAACACGAACCCAAATATCTTACCAACTCTGGCAGAAAATAACAAATTATAATGAAAGCCAATGAAATCATTAACTGAACATTTGTGGTTTGATACGAAAAGTAAAATTGAGTTTGTGAATATTACCGACGAGGTTGAGAAACTTGTCAGAAAAAGCGGTGTGAAAGAGGGACTTTGTCTTGTCAATGCGATGCACATTACATCCAGTGTGTTTATCAATGACGAGGAAGAAGGGCTGAAAACCGATTTCAAAGAATGGCTTGAAAAACTTGTTCCGTATTCACCTGAAAAATATAAACATAATTTAACAGGTGAAGACAATGCGTATGCGCATTTAAGAAGAACTGTTATGGGGCGTGAAGTTGTGGTTGCTATAACCAATAGTAGGTTGGATTTCGGTCCGTGGGAGCAGATTTTTTACGCTGAATTTGATGGACAAAGAAAAAAACGGGTAGTTGTCAAGATAATCGGCGAGTGAAGTGATATGTATAAAACAAAAAAAATAAAAATCGGGAATATTTTTATAGGCGGTGGGGAACCGGTGCGGGTCCAATCAATGACGAAGACAAAAACTATTGACTGGCGAAGCACCGTTAACCAAATAAAAAAACTTGAAGAAATTGGCTGCGAAATTATCCGTGTCGCAGTGCCGGATATGCCGTCGGCAAAGGTTCTATCAAAAATAAAAAAAAATATAAAAATTCCGCTTGTTGCAGACATTCATTTTGACTGGCGGCTTGCAGTTGAGTCAATAAATCAGGGCGTTGACAAAATCAGAATAAATCCCGGGAATATCGGCTCAAGAGAAAACATAGAAAAAGTTGTAATTGCCGCAAAAAAGAGAAAAACTCCTATCCGAATCGGCGTGAATGCCGGCTCGCTGAAAATTCTGAAAAAATCCGAAGGAATGTTGAAAATGTCTTCATTGCAAATGGCTGAACAAATGGCAAGTGAAATAATGGAGAATATAAAAATTATTGAAAGAATGAATTTTTCCGATATTGTGGTTTCATTAAAATCAAATGATGTCCAGACAACTGTGTTAGCAAATCAACTCGTTTCACAAATGAGGAATTATCCTGTTCATCTCGGAATTACCGAGGCGGGTACGGAATTTCCAGGCATTGTAAAATCGGCGTCTGCATTTGGAATTCTTTTGAATCAAAAAATTGGCGATACTATTCGTGTGTCGTTGTCTGCTGCACCGGAGGAAGAAGTCAGAGCAGGTTGGGAAATATTAAAAGCGCTCGGTTTAAGAAAAAGAGGTGTTGAAATAATTTCATGTCCTACCTGTGGAAGATGCGAAATTGACTTGATAAAAATCGTACATCAACTGGAAAAAAAATTACTCGCTACTCGTTACTCGCTGCTCGCTACTCCGTTAAAAGTTGCGGTAATGGGATGCATAGTCAATGGTCCCGGTGAAGCAAAAGGTGCGGATATAGGGATTGCAGGAGGTAAAGGTTTTGGTTTGCTTTTCAAAAAAGGCAAACCCGTCAAAAAAATTCCGCAGAGTAAATGGGTTGATGAGATTATAAGAGAGATAAAAAATGTTCAGAAAAAAATTTAAAAATATTCACTTTGTAGGCATCGGCGGAAGCGGAATGTCGGGTATTGCTGAAGTGCTTTTGAATCTCGGTTTTAATGTAAGCGGTTCCGACTTAAAAGAAACGGATGTTACGAAACGGTTGAAAAAAATTGGTGCAGAAATAAAAATCGGTCACAGAAAAGAAAATTTGGAAAATTCCGATGTTGATGTTGTGGTTACTTCAACGGCTGTAACAAAAGATAATCCGGAAGTCCTTGCCGCTCACTCGCAAAAAATTCCTGTTATTCCTCGTGCGGAAATGCTTGCGGAACTTATGCGGCTGAAATATTCAATAGCAATTGCCGGATGCCACGGTAAAACCACTACAACTTCTATGACATCTCTAATTTTGGCAAATGCCGGTTTTGACCCGACAGTTGTCATAGGCGGAAAATTTAATAATTTCGGTACCGGCGCCAAACTCGGAAAAGGGGAATATCTGGTCGCCGAAGCCGATGAATCCGACGGTTCGTTTTTGAAATTGTTCCCGACATTTGCAATTGTAACAAACATTGACAACGACCACCTTGACCATTACGGCACTCTGGAAAATATTAAAAGTGCATTTATCCAGTTTATAAATAAAATTCCGTTTTACGGTTGTGCAATTTTGTGCAACGAAGATGAAAAACTCAAAAGTATTATACCGCAAATAACAAGAAAATATTACACTTACGGTTTCAACGATTTTGCAGATTTTAAGGCAAAAAATGTTGAAGCGACCGACATTGGCAGTAAATTTGATGTTTTAGACCATGGTAAATTTTTAGGAAATATAGAACTGAAAATACCGGGGCGGCATAATGTTCTCAATGCGCTCGCAGGCGTTGTATGCGGTTTGGAATTGGAAATTAAATTTTCCGAAATTGCAAAAGCGCTGCTTGATTTTAACGGTGTCGCCCGCCGTCTGGAAAAAAAAGGCGATTACAAAAATGTAGTATTCATAGACGATTACGGTCATCATCCGACGGAAATAAAGGCAACGCTTTCTGCAATAAGGTCCATTAATCCGAAAAAGAGGTTGTTTGTTTTATTTCAGCCGCACAGGTTCACAAGAACGCAATTATTAAAAGACCAGTTCGGTGGTGCATTCGCCGATGCGGATGTGATAAGGGTTTTGGATATTTATGCTGCAAGCGAAAAACCCATTCCCGGAATTTCTTCGCAAACAATAATAGATGCAATTGCAAAAAATGGAAAAAAAGATACGAAAAAATTCTCTGATGTTAATACCGTTTCAAAAGAAATAAAAGACGGCGATGTTGTTATTACTCTCGGTGCCGGCGATATATGGAAAAAATCTGCTGAACTCTTGAAGGTGCTGAATGAAGTTAAACCGTTCTGAAATATTAAAAATTGTAAGCGGGAAAATTTTGCAAAACGAACCGATGAGTAGGCACACTACATTTCGTATCGGCGGCAAATGCGATTTTTATGTTGAAGTAAAAACAATTACCGAGTTAAAAAAACTCATAAACCTTTGTCTTAAAAAGAAAATCCTGTATCAAATAATCGGATTCGGTTCAAACATTCTCGTTAAAGATAAAGGAATAATGGGAACAATCATTAGATTGACGGGTGATTTGAACAATTTGAATTTTAATCTGCAAAAAAAAAGTGTCGTC
>PEVQ01000266.1:0-8549 GCA_002780205.1 Elusimicrobia bacterium CG06_land_8_20_14_3_00_38_11 | reverse complement strand
GCAGCTTTTTGTAAAAAATTGCGTCGATAACGGTTTAGGTGGTGCGGAGTCGCTTGTCGGCATTCCAGGAACCGTCGGCGGTGCGGTTATAATGAATGCCGGCACAAAAGAGGGATATATCGGTTCTTTGATAAAATCGGTAACGGTTATGAACGAAAATGGCGAGATAAAAAAAATGGGGAAAAAATCGCTGAGATTTTCTTACAGAAATTCAAATATCCCGCCGAAAAACATAATAGTATCGGCAGAATTTTTATTGAAAAAAAAATCCAAAAGCGATATAATAAAAAATCTGAATAAATTGATGCACCACCGTGTCAAAACTCAGCCGTTTGGTTTTTATAATGCCGGCTGTATTTTCAAAAACCCACCCGGCGATTATGCCGCCCGTTTGATAGATGAAGCAGGACTAAAAGGTGCATCTGTCGGCGGTGCAGTTGTGTCAAAATTACACGCAAATTTTATAAATAATACCGGTACCGCAACAGCAGAAGATGTCTTAAAACTCATAAAAAAAATCCAAAAAAAAGTAAAAGAAAAATTCAACAAAAATTTGGAATTGGAAATAAAGGTAATAGGAAAATAATCGCTATAGTCCAATATATAATTTATTTCTTGTAGGGGCTTGATTTATCAAGCCCTCGGAAAACCCTTGACAAATTTTTTAAATATGTTACACTTGTAACAGATATGTTACAAGGATGCTGATATGAAATTTCACATTTCATTGCTGGATGTATTAAACTCAAAAACAAAGGTAAAAATTATAAAATTCCTACTAACCCACCAAGCTCAAATGAGCGAAAGAGAAATAGCCTCTATTTTAAAAGTTTCCCATATGAGTGTAAATAGAATTATGCGAGACCTCGCTGAATTTAATTTCATAAATTTTGTTACTATCGGAAAAGCTCATCTATGGAGAGTAAATCGCAAAAGTTATGCTTTTAGGGTTCTATCTGAATTGATTAAGGGCGTTTCAGGCATCAAAAACCCCATAGAGGATTTTAAAAATATACTATTAAGGAATCTATCTGAAACTCTGATTAAAAGAGTGGTTTTGTTTGGATCTATAGCAGAAGGTTCGGAAATGACAAACAGTGATATAGATATTTTTATCTTGGTTGAAGACAAGCGGAGTAAAGAAAAGATTGAGCCCGCAATAGAGAAATTATCAAATGTGTGTTTTGAAGTGTATGGGAATAGATTAGCTCCTTATATCTTAACAGAACAGGAAGTAAAACAAAAGAAAAATTTGAATATTATCTCTGAAATTAACAAAGGACTTGAAATCTTTCGGGGAAAGAAAAAATGAATTATGTCATCTAACTTCAGAACGAGAGATGTTACGAAGTCGCTGTACACTAACTATATTAAGCGAGCAGAAGAATGTCTGCATGCAGCAAAAAATTCCTTTGCTATTCAAGAATGGAATGCGGTTGCCATTAATGTCATTCATTCTTGCATCGCAGCATGTGATGCTATGTGTGTGTATTTCTTGGGTAAGCGTCATGCCGGAGAAAGCCACAATGATGCCGTAAATCTTTTTAAGACGATTAAAGTCGGTGATGAAGAAATAAACACAAATGCAAATAGAATTACCAGGATACTTCGCATTAAGAATATGGCTGAATATGAAGAAAGATTGGTTTATAAATCAGAGGCAGAAAAGGTATTAAAAGACTGTGAAAGATTCCTTGAATATGTCAAAAAAGAATTACCAAATTACCAGGAATGATGGAAGGCAAATATACCGTAGCACATTAGTAAAAGCATATGGAAAAACGGGAAATGTTCCTATTACCGTAGTACCTATTAATTACATGCAAATTTTATAAACAATACAGGCATTGCATCCGTCGACGATGTCTTAAAACTCATAAAAAAAATTCAAAAAAAAGTAAAGGGAATATTTTCAGAAACTTTGGAATTGGGAATAAAAGTAATGGGTTAGGAGAAATGATAAAAAAACAGAATTTTATGAATTATAAAATTAAAAAGAGAAAAAAAAGTTTTGTAAAAGATGAACTTTTAAAAGAAAAAGTTCGTGCCGGAAGAAATAGAACCATTACATTATCAAAAAATGAAATAAATTCACTTAAACAAAAGTTGGTTGTTTTGTCTAAAAAGTGTGGTGTTTCAACGATTGAAAACAAAACTATAAATCAGGATTTACGGGATGTTATCAAATATCTGCCGGAAAATTTTGTTGATTTGTTGTTTATCGACCCGCCCTATAATCTTAATAAAAATTTTAATTCAAATATCTTCAAAGAAATGTCGGCGGCTGAATATGAAAATTGGCTTGATTCGTGGCTTAATCCGTTAAGAAAAATACTAAAACCGACTGCATCGGTTTATATCTGCGGCGATTGGAAATCATCAAGTGCGATATTCAGGGTAATGTTAAAATATTTTATTGTAAGAAACCGTATAACTTGGGAGAGAGAAAAGGGTCGGGGGGCAAAAACAAATTGGAAAAATTGTTCGGAAGATATATGGTTCGGGACGGTTTCAAACAAATATACATTTAATCCGGATGCAGTAATGCTGAAAAGAAAAGTTCTCGCTCCGTATAGAGATACCAATGGTCAACCTAAGGACTGGCAGCAAGAAGAAAACGGTATATTCCGTCTAACACATCCCTCAAATTTGTGGACCAATTTAACGATTCCTTTTTGGTCTATGTCTGAAAATACCGACCATCCGACACAAAAACCGGAAAAACTTTTAGCAAAAATTATGTTAGCAAGTTCCAATAAAAATGATTTTATATTTGATCCATTTTTAGGAGTTGGTACTACTTCAGTAGTTGCGAAAAAATTAGGTCGTAAATATAGCGGCGTGGAAATTGATGAATTATACGGTTGTTTAACTGAAAAGCGGTTGGAAATTGCTAACAAGGATACTTCAATTCAGGGTTATGTTGAGGGTGTTTTTTGGGAAAGAAATTCTCTCGGCGACCAAAAAGTAAAAAATGGAAAAAGAAATAATTCAAAACAAGCGGAAGATTTATTCGCATACACGTTAAAGAATGGTGAATTATGAATAAAGATGTTTTTTCATTTATTGATTTTATTAAATCAAATGATGGAATCGGTAATAAAGCACTTCTGATAAAAAAAGCACAGAGAAAATTTAAACTAACAAGAGATAGGTCTGTTTATTATTCTGGATATTTTTCTGTTCGTTTCAGTTATTCATCTTCTTCTGGTTTTTCAAATACAGTTATTTCTCTTTCAAACCTTCAAAAATATGATGATTTGCCTTTTTTGGTTTGTTTGGTAACCCTAAAGAAAAATATTCTCTACA
The DNA here is from genome assembly GCA_002780205.1 of Elusimicrobia bacterium CG06_land_8_20_14_3_00_38_11. Lineage (GTDB taxonomy): Bacteria > Elusimicrobiota > UBA8919 > UBA8919 > UBA8919 > UBA8919. The sequence goes on along the minus strand of PEVQ01000266.1, from coordinate 5,240 downwards.
TAGGTAATACAACATTTTTACAGAAAATTAGTCATAGTTCCCAGGATCTTAGGGTTGACAATATCAGAGGCAGTCTTAATGGTTCGGATATTGTAAAAGAATTTAGCGGTTTAAGTAATTCACCGGAAAATTTTGAAAAATTGTTTAGCATTCATACTGAATTGGGTTTTGACGGCAACCTTGTACGTTTAGTTGAAGCGACAAATAATATCAGTCCCTCTGGAAAAAAATTCAAAATTTCCTCAATTGCAAAAACTTTAATCAGTGCTGCACCAGAAAGAGCAATCAAATTTACTGAATCAAAAGAATATTTACAACTAAAATCTGAATTAGATTCAAAAGTTAAGCAATACAAAAATGAAATTCTAATAGCAGGATTTATTGAAAATGTTAATATCCGCGGAAGGATTATCGAATATCTAATCGCTGGCGAAGATGAAAAACTTAGAGCCAGTTTGATTAAAGCGCTTCATAATAGCAATAAAATAATTCCGAGTTTTAGAACAAAGAACAGCCTTGGTGATTACATTAGAATATTTGACAAGTATAATACAGCGACAGATATAAAGACTAAAATAATGGTGCTAAGTTCAAATCCAAAGGCATATAACATTGATAAATTGCTCGAGTTTTTATCTGAAGAAAAATCTGTATTTATGTTTTATTTTATTGGAATAGAGCCCAATAAAATAGTTAATCAAATTCTTGTGTCAATGTTTCAAACAGATTTACTTAAATCAACTATTATTTTAAAACATTGGTCGGGCAGGAATTCAAGAGGCGTTACTCAATTTGAAGGTGAGACAATTCATCTATTAATTCTTTCGCCAAACAATAAAATAAATAAGCAAAAAAGCAGTGAATTTTTAAGTACATTAATGAAATTATAAAAATTTATGAAGATAAAAAAAATCGGGGTTATTTATGGCAGGAAATCTTTCAGATTTCATTTTGCTTGACTAATTATATGCGTTTACTATAATGTCTGCAAAAGTAGACAGTTGTCTACAAAAGTAGACATCAAACAGGAATGTATGAGATATCAGAGAATATTGGATAACATACTCAGCCAAAAAACAAAGGTAAAAATATTGAGATATCTTATTTCGCAGACACGGGAGCAAAGCGGCCGCGAAATAGCAAGAGGTGCCGCTGTAAATCATTGGCAGTGTAATAAAATTCTTAAAGAATTACATCAGGAAGGAATTCTTACTATGCGAAAATTCAGCAATACATATTTATATAGTTTGAAAAAAGATACTTATATTGTAAAAGAGATTATTGTCCCGCTTTTCAGTCGAGAAAAATCACTTATTGAAAATTTAGCATTAGAACTTAAAAAATTAAAATCTAAAGGTATTGCATCCATAATACTTTTCGGTAGTTTAGTGAAGGGGAAAGAAAAACCACATAGCGATATAGATGTTCTTGTAATTACCGACGATAAGGAAAATGAAAAAATAATTAAGCAAAAAATTGAAAACAAGAATGAGTACTTTATGAGATATTACGGTAATGTTATTTCGCCGTATATTGTCAGCAAAAGTGAATTCAAAAAAAGGTATGCCGGCGGTGATAAATTACTGGCAAATGTTGTAAAAACAGGAAGGTATATTTCCGGGGAAACCATAGGGGAGATAATAACATCGTGAGTCCTAAAAAAACTTTGTTTTGTAAAGTTGATAAAGCAAAACATACTATTTACAAAAAGAAGGCACAAGATTTTTACGAAGGAATGCTTTTGGCATATACCAAATGTAATTGGCATTCAGTTGGATTAGAGGCAATCCATTGTGCTATTTCAGTTACAGATGCGATTCTTGTTTATAAAAATGGAATACGATGCACCAGCAGTGACCATTGTGCTGTAATTTCGCTTATGATTGAACATATAAATGATGAAAATATAAAAAAGTACGCAGATATTTTGTTGAAAATAATCAATATGAAAAACTTGGTTGAATACGAAGACAGATTATTTACGGAGAAGGAAGCACAGGAAATTTTAAAACGAGCAGAGAGATATTATCAATGGGCGATGCAGTTTTTGCTTTAAGATAGAAACTATGAAAATAAAAAAAATCGGGGTTATTTACGGCGGGAAATCATCGGAACGGGAAGTTTCGCTGAAAACGGGTGCCGCTATTGCCAAAGCGTTGAAAAAGGAAAAATTTTCTACGGTGCTTATTGACTCCGGCAAAAAGGATTTCATAAAAAAACTTTTATTGTCAAAAATTGATTTTGCTTTTATTGCCCTGCACGGACCTTTCGGTGAAGACGGAACGATGCAAGGACTTCTGGAAATTTTGGGAATTTCGTACAGCGGTTCTGGGGTTTTGGCATCGGCTCTGGCTATGAATAAAATCTATTCAAAAAAAATTTTTGAATCTGAAAACATTCCTACTCCCAAATGGCAAGTTATTACATCTGTTTCCCGTCTACCGTCTACCATCTCCCGTCTACCCGTAGTTATAAAGCCTGCAAAACAGGGTTCGGCAATAGGAATTACAATTGTCAGAAAAAAATCTCAACTGAAAAAAGCGATAAAAAACGCATTAAAATACGACGATGAAGCAATTGCAGAGGAATATATAGAGGGAACGGAAATAACGGTTCCGATTTTGGGTGCTCAACCGCTTTCGCCGATAGAAATTATTCCAAAAAATGAATTTTATGATTTTTACTCAAAGTATGCCGCCGGCGGCTCCTGGCATTTAATTCCGCCTCGGCTTTCTCAAAAAATTATTTATAAAGTAAAGCAACTTGGATTTTTGGCGCACAAATCACTCGGTTGCCGCGCGATGTCCCGTGTCGATATGATTGTTGACAGAAAAAATAAAATTTATGTTTTGGAAGTCAATACAATCCCCGGAATGACCGCAACATCTCTTTTTCCCGAGTCGGCAAAGTACGACGGTTATACATTCGGAAAATTGCTGAAAAAAATTATAGAGTTGTCCTTAAATGAAAAAACACAAAGTTAGAGTGCGGCTCAAAGCAAAAATTGAGCGAAGTAAAAAGAGAAAAAACCTGTTGATTAAAATCACGGCGGTAATTGTTTTATTTTCTGTTTTAAGTTTTGCCGTGAATAAAATATCAAAATTTTTGTTGACATCTCCGATTTTTAATGTAAAATCAATAGAAGTAAAAGGAATCGGTATTACGGATAAATCGGCAATTCTGGGTTATCTGGATTTTGAAGGCAAAAATATATTTCTGCTCAAACTAAAAAGCAGGGAACTGCAGTTAAAGGAAAAATTTCCCGCTGTGAAAGATGTAAAAATAAGCAAGCGGCTTCCGAATAAAATAACCGCCGAAATTGAAGAACGGCTCCCTCTTGCGGAAATAAAAGTATCAAACAAGAGAGTCGGCATAGACGAGAACCTGAAATTATTTGTCCTGCCGGAGAGTTATAGAGTGCTTCCGAAAATTACGGATAGTTTAACGGCGGAAAATAAAACTGCCTGCTTGAAATTTCTCAAAAATGTTTCTGATTTGCCTATTCATAAAGAAATTAGCGGAATTACGGCGGTTTCGCCGGATGACATTGTTTTTTTTATAGGTGATAATTGTAAGGTTTGTATCGGTTTGGCGCAGAATGTTGAGTCAAAAATTTCCTACCTTGAAAAAGTCATTGCCGATTTGGAAACAAAAGGTAAAAAAGCGCAGTATATAAATATGCGTGATTTTTCAGACGAAAATAAAGAGATTGTTGTAAAAGCAAAGTAGGGGGCAGTGGTAACGATAGTGATTAGTGATTAGTGATTAGTGATTAGTGAAAACTAACCACCTAACCACTTAACCACTTAACCACTTTCTCACTGATGTTATTATGTCAAGAGAAAAAATTGTTGCTGGGCTTGATGTCGGGTCGTCAAAAGTTGCCTGTGTAATTGCAAAAAAATTTGAGTCGGATATACCGGAAATTATCGGAATCGGTTCCGCTGTTTGCCGCGGTCTAAACAAGGGTTCCGTCGCGAACATAAGAGAAACCGTAAAAGCAATTGAGGAGGCAGTTGATGCTGCTGAAACTATGGCAGACGAAACTATCGGCGAAGTTGTAGTAGGAATAAAAGGACAGCATATAAACTCCATAAATCATTCCACGGCAATAAATGTAGTCAGAACGGATAAGGAAATAATTCACGATGATATCTCGCAGGTTATAACTTCCGCAAAAGCGATTATGCTTCCGACCGATAGAGAAATCATTCACACTATACCGCAGGAATTTTCCGTTGACGGACAGAAGGGCATTGAAGACCCGATAGGTTTGCAGGGTTCTCATCTTTCGGTGGATGTTCACATAGTAACGGGTGTGAAATCATACATAAATAATTTGCAAAAATGCGTTAATGATGCCGGTTTTGTTTGTAAAGAATTCGTATCAAACATACTGGCTGCGGGGGAAGTTACTGTTTCGCCGGAAGAAAAAAAAATCGGTTGTGTGCTTATTGATATGGGCGCTCAGACGACAGACATAGCGATTTATTTTGATAAATCAAGCAGGTACATAAGAGAGATTGCCCTCGGCGGCGACGATATAACCAGCGATATATCGCACGGCTTGAGAACTTCCGCCGCGGTCGCAAAAGACATAAAGGAAAAATATGGTTCCGCCATCACTTCGCTTATAGATGCCAAAGAGGAAATAACATATTTATCCGTGGACGGCCGTACCCAAAAAACGGTAACGCGAAAAACATTATGCGATATAATAAAACCGCGCGTGGAGGAAATACTTTCCTTTGTTGACGACGAAATTACAAGTTCGCCGTACAAAGATTTAATATCATCCGGAGTTATTATTACAGGCGGTGCGTGTCAGATTCTCGGTATGAAAGAGGCCTGCGAGCAAATTTTGGATTTGCCGACGATTATCGGTATTCCCCAGTACATCAAGGGTTCTGTTAGCGGACTTGCCGACCCGTCTTTTGCCTGCGCAATCGGCCTTGTAAAAGTAAATTTTTCGGAGTTGGAAAGATCCTCAAGATATATTTCTAAAAAGCCGGGATTATTTACAAAACTCAAAAAATTATTTGAAGATGCGATATAACGGGATATGATGACAGCGATATAAAGGCAGATAACAGCGATAAACCACATCTCTTATCGCCGTAATCGTTGTTTTTATCGCTGTAATCAAAAAATTCCGATACAATTACTAAGGGGAGCATAAAATACTTTACATGAAAAGGATGTCATTCTGAGCCGAAGGCGAAGAATCTCGATGTTAAAAT
>PEVQ01000017.1 GCA_002780205.1 Elusimicrobia bacterium CG06_land_8_20_14_3_00_38_11 | reverse complement strand
TTTTCATGTAAAGTATTTTATGCTCCCCTTAGTAAATCATATTTTTGACTTTTTGTCAAGAATTATGTATAATTTATTTATGTGCCTGGCAATTCCCGGAAAAATTATTCTAATAAAAGATAATATCGCTGATGTTGATTTCGGCGGCGTAGGACGAAAAGTCGGGCTTGACCTTTTGCCTGATGCAAAAATCGGGGATTACATAATTGTCCACGCCGGTTTTGCAATTCAGATACTTGATACCGACGACGCAAAAGAGCGGCTTGATATATTTAAAAAAATCCTGTGACGGAAAATTACTACATTTGTAGTAATTCAGAGATGACAAAACTTGCTAAATATGAACACTATTATTTCTAAAATTAAATCACTCGCAATAAAAAAAACAAACATTATGGAAGTTTGCGGAACACACACGATGGCGATTGCTTCCTCCGGTATAAAATCACTTCTTCCAAAAAATATAAACTTGATTTCCGGTCCCGGTTGTCCGGTTTGCGTAACGCCTGCGGGAATTATTGATTCCGCAATTGAACTTGCAAAAAACAAATGTATTATCATCACTTTCGGAGATATGTTGAAAGTTCCGGGAAGCATCTCCTCTTTGGAAAAAGAAAAATCAAGCGGGTGCGACATAAGAATCATTTATTCGGCCAGCGATTCCATTAAAATCGCTAAAAATAATCCGAAAAAAGAAGTGGTTTTTGTCGGAGTGGGATTTGAAACCACCTCGCCGACGATAGCTGCCACGGTTAAAATTGCAGACAAAGAAAAAATTAAAAATTTTTCCGTGATATCTGCATTCAAATTAATTCCACCGGCGTTAAAAATAATTCTTGAGCAAAAAAAAATAAAAATCGACGCTTTTATCCTTCCGGGGCATGTTTCGGCGATTATCGGCTTCCAACCGTACGGATTTATTTCTAAGAAATTCAAAACACCCGCTGTAATTACCGGTTTTGAACCGTCAGATATACTTGAAGGAATTTTTTTTATACTTAAGCAGATTAAATCAAATAAACCTGAAATTGAAATTCAATATAAACGGGCTGTAAAACCACAAGGAAATCCTTTTGCCGTGAAACTTTTATATTCCGTATTTGAAGAAACGGATTCTCAATGGCGGGGAATCGGAATTATTAAAAATTCGGGATTAAAATTCACAAAAAAATATGAAAATTACGACGCATTAAAAAAATTCAAAATAAAAATTAAAAACATAGAAGAACCGGCAGGATGTTTGTGCGGGAAAGTGTTGACGGGTATTGCCAAGCCCCAACAATGCGGATACTTCGGGGAAAACTGCACGCCGTTAAACCCGATAGGACCTTGTATGGTTTCATCCGAAGGCACCTGCGCCGCATATTATAAATACGGATTTTGACGATTTCTGACATTTCAAAAAACTTATTTTTAGACGGTAAAACTAAATCTACTTCCGTAGTTTCGTAGTTGCGAAAGTAGTTGAATAGATTATTAGAACAATTTAATATGCAAAACAAAAAAATAATACTATCAGATGGGGCGGGAGGAAAATCAACCCATAATTTAATAGAAAATATATTTCTTAAAAAATTGGGCAACCCGATATTAAATCGCCTTGACGATTCTGCCAACTTCCCGCTTCCTATTCGCGGAGTTTACCCCGCACTGCGATGCGGGGCTCACCCCCCCACGCCTAAAGGCGTGGGCTACAAGTCGGGGGCTACAACCCACTTCCGACTTTGTTTCACCACCGACTCATATGTAGTAAAACCGATTTTTTTCCCCGGAGGCGACATCGGAAAACTTTCCGTCTGCGGAACAATCAATGATTTGGCGGTGATGGGCGATAAACCCCTCTATATTTCGCTTGCTTTTATTCTTGAAGACGGTCTTGAAATAGAAAAACTGGAAAAAATTGTTTCGTCAATCGCCGAAACATCAAAAAAAGCGGGCGTGGAAATTGTTTGCGGCGATACAAAAGTAGTTGAGAAAGGCGCATGTGATGAAATTTTTATAAACACATCCGGGATAGGAATCGTGAACGATAAATTTAACATTTCAGGGCATAATGCGAGACCCGGCGACACCGTAATAATATCCGGAACGATTGCAGACCACGGGATAGCGATATTAAATGCGCGACAGGAATTGGGGCTAACTGGTAATTTAGGAAGTGATGTCGCACCGTTAAACAATCTTGTTAAAAAAATGCTTGAAGCAGGGGAAATTCATGTAATGCGCGACCCGACCCGGGGCGGATTGGCGACCACACTCAACGAAATTGCCGAACAATCAAATGTCGGAGTTGAAGTTGAGGAGAAAAAAATACCGATAAAAAAATCCGTAAAAGTTGCTTGCGAGATGCTCGGACTGGACCCGCTTTATGTTGCAAACGAAGGGAAACTTATTGCAATCGTAAAGGAAAAAGACGCTCAAAAAATATTATCAGCGATGATAAAAAACACTCTCGGAAAAAATTCAGAAATTATAGGAAAGATTATTTCAAAACCAAAAGGCGTGTATCTTAAAACCAAAATCGGCGGAACCCGAATTCTTCAAATGCTTGACGGCGACCAACTCCCGAGAATTTGCTAAAAATAAATTTTTTGACGGGATTAACAGGATTTTTTTTATGTCTTTATCCTGTAAATCCTGTCTGAATTAAAAATCTGTATTTAGAACTTTTTTTTAGTAAGTCCTATATTTTTTGAAGAAATCTTTTTTTCCCTGATGGAATTTCTCCGTTTTTATGCTCTCTCTTATTCTTTGCACCAAATTCAACATAAAAGTCAAATTGTGCAAAGTGGCTAACCGCAAACCTAAAATTTCATCGCAGCGGAATAAATGGCTCAGGTATGCTCTTGTAAAATTTTTACAGGTATAACAACCGCAATCGGAATCTAACGGCAAAAAATCATTTTTATACTCGGCATTTCTTATGTTTATTTTTCCCGTTGATGTAAACGCCTGCCCGTTCCTCGCATTTCTCGTCGGAAGAACGCAGTCAAACATATCAATCCCTCTTTCAACACATTCCCACAAATCCTCCGGAGTGCCGACACCCATAAGATATCTTGGACTGTTTTCCGGCAGAAATTTTTCCGTTTCAGAAATTATTTCATACATCAACTCATTCGGTTCGCCGACGGACAGCCCGCCGAGCGCATAACCGTTAAAATCCAGTTCAACCGTCTTCTGGGCGGACTCTTTCCGCAAATCGCTGTATGTAGAACCTTGCACAATACCAAATAATAGTTGGAAGTTGGAAGTTGGAAGTTGGAAGTTTATATTTTCTTCATACTTCAATCTTCGCACTTCAAACTCTGCTTTGCTCCTCTTCGCCCAGCGGAGCGTCATTTCTAACGATGATTTTGCATAATCATGCTCAACCGGATAGGGTGCGCAATCGTCCAAAACCATCATAATGTCGGAGCCGAAAATTTGCTGAATTTCAATAACCTTTTCCGGAGAAAAAAAATGCTTTGAGCCGTCTATGTGCGATGTGAACTCAACGCCTTCCTCTGTAATTTTTCTCAATTTTGAGTGCGAGAAAACCTGAAAACCGCCGGAATCTGTCAAGAGCGGTTTTTGCCAATTGATAAACTTATGCAAACCGCCGGCATTTTTTATAACTTCAATCCCGGGCCGCAGATACAAATGATAGGTATTGCCCAGAATAATCTGCGCGTTTATTTCAATAAGTTCTGCAGGTGAAAGCGTCTTAACGGTGCCAAGCGTGCCGACCGGCATAAAACAGGGGGTTTCTATATTTCCGTGAGCGGTGTGTAAAATCCCGACACGCGCAAAACCGCTTTTTTTTAATAATTCAAAACTTTTTGTTTTAATCATTATATATTCTGTACTTTTTAAATTTGCCGTTTTTATACAGCCAAATTAATAACCATTCGGAATCTATACTAATAAAATTATCACGCTCTGGGCCCATGTAATAAATCAAATCCTTATCTACTTTTTGAAAATATGGGGTATCAAGCGATGTTCCCAATAAATATTCTATTTCGGGTTTAGTTTTACCCGGCAATATATTTTCAACTAAATCTTTTAACATCATCTCTCTTTTACTTAAGCCGTTTTCATAATCACTTGAAGTTTTAGATTTCCATACTACAGAATCAAATTTCATTAAATCAGAACCCGAAGCCAAGTGTTCCGGAAGAATTGATGCAATCCGCCAAAACGAGAAAAAAAATAACATAAAAATTATTAATGAAATTGGTCCTAAATATAAATAATATGTTATTTCTTTTTTGGTAATTTTTTTAATGAGTATTACTGTTGTTGAAATTATAGTAAATAAAATTAAAGAAATTAAAAGTAATGCAAAAAACATGAAGTAACAGAAATAAATAAGTTGGCTGTTTTTTGACGATGCAAGATATTGCTCTGAAAAGGCAATTAAATTGATTAGGAAAGAAAAAATAATAATTATTCTTGAAGATTTTAATATTTTGTTTTTCATGTTCCCATTATTTTTATAGAAATTCATTTTTTAATCAGAGGAAAAACTATCAGGGCTACGCTCTGCGGCTACTCGCTACTCGCTATTTTCCGAGCGATTTTTACAAAAACTTGTTGCCGTTGATATACAGTATAAACATGCAGTCAAAATACTTCGCCGCTTTTTTGAGAAGCATCGTCCTTTCAAGAAAAATCTCAAAATATTCGCCGATGTCAATAACATTTGTATCAACCGTTAATTCCAGAGAAATCGTTTTTGGGGCAGCATCAACCCGCAAAAAAGAATTTTTACAGGAAAGATTCACGCGAGTATGTTCGTCAAGACCTTCGCTTTTATGACTTCTTACCCTTGAAAAATGGACATCGGTCTTATCGCCTAAAATTACCGCGGCGGTTATCTGCGAGTTCGGAATAATATCTTTTTCTTCGTGAGAACCAACTGCGCTTAATATGACAAGAATTTCCTTGTAAGGCATTCCGAGACGCTCTAATATCCGTTTTGACAAAATCGCACCGGACAACGCATGCTTGTGTCTTTCTATAGCGTTTCCTATATCGTGAAGATACGCGGCGATTTTCGCAAGTTCAATATCCCTCTTCGGATAACCGAGATAAGAAAGAACATTGCCGGCAATCGCCGACGACAACTTCGCATGCCTTAACCCATGCTCCTTGTATCCGATAGCGGCAAAATTTTTATCCGCCGTGTCAAGAAGCATCTTCACATATTCATCATTCATCACATCGTTAAAAGTTATTTCAGCCATAAAATCAATGGAACTACAATTAAAGTCATAACCAGCCCGACCGTTATCATAGACGACGCAAACGAATAATCAGCATCGTATTTTTTATTGAGAATGTATGTGTTAACCGCAGACGGCATGGAACTTGATAAAAGACAGACCCCTTTCACGGTGCCCGTTATATTAAAAACTTTGCAAAAAATATATGCAACTATTAGTCCGCCGAACATCCGAAAAAAAACTCCTACGAAAACTTTTTTTAATGTTGAAACATTGATTGAACGTATTTGATAACCGACAAGGCACAACATCACGGGAAGTGTAACGGAACTTAATAATTCAGAAAAATTTATCAGTCCGTCGGATAATCTAACACCTGTCAAATTCAAAAAAATCCCGAAAAACGCAAAATACAATACCGGTAGACGAAAAATCTCTTTTACCGAGCCGGATACAAACCACAATCCGAAACTAAAATGCAAAATGGTCAGTATTATATTGTATATTATAGCATAAAAAGTGCCGTCTTTCCCGAAAAAAATTGTGTTCAGCGGAATTGCAAGATATGCGGAGTTCATAAAAATAATCGGCAATGCAATATCGCGAAAATTACTTTTAAAAATTTTTGAATGCAGGAACGCAAATAACATGCCGACAAAACATACCGCTATAACGGTAAAAATTATTATTCTTGCGTTAATTATATTTTCCGACAGAGGCGCCGACCACATTGCAAAAAAAACAAAAATCGGAATTAAAAAATAGAGAGCAAGGTTGACGAAATAACTTACAAACAATTCTGCATTCTTAAACTTTAATTTTATAAAAATCCACCCGATAAAAATATACGGGATTATTCTGGCAAGCAAACTGAATAACAAATTCATTTTTGTATTTTACAAAAAAATGTTGACTTTTGAAAGCAAAAAAAATAAAATAAGGCAGGATTAAGTGATGTGGTCGCAGGTTTTAACCTGCGATAAGGATTAAGAAGAAAACTTAATACTTAAAGCGAACGAAGTAGGCGGCTTAATCCTTAATCCCGAACGGAGGAATTTATGATGGATTTTATCAGACGGCATATGAAGATAATCTTCTGGATTATTCTGCTCAGTTTTTTATTTGCAACTTTTGCATATTTCGGCGCGGGAGGAATTTTAACGAGAGGCATTGATACTGTTGCGACGGTAAATAATCAAAAGGTTTCTTATTCAGAGTTCAGTAGAGCGGTATCCCGGGCAATAGAAAATCAGCGCGAAAAAAAAAAGGATGCAGAACTTACCGAGAGCGACTTACAGCAGATAAAAATGGGAGTGCTGCAGGATATGATTTCCGAAGAAGCGTTTTATCAGATTGCACTTAAATACGGGATAACCGTAACCGATGCGGAAGTTGCGGCGCACCTCCGGCAAATACCGGCATTTCAGAAGAACGGACATTTTGACCATCAAACATACTTTCAAACATTGCGTTACGGCTTAAAAATGAACTATGACGAATTTGAAAAATCAAGAAAACGGGCATTGGCAGTGGACAAAGTAAGATTTTTGATTTATCTTCTTTCAAAGGTTACTGACAAAGAAGCGGAGATGGAATATCTCAGGAGAAACGGAAACACAAAAAATTTTGCAAAGGAAAAGGACAAATTTATTGATACGCTCCGCAATGAAAAAAGAATTTTACTTTTTAACCAGTGGATAGCAGTGCTGCAGCAGAAAACAAAAATTCAGGACAATCTTGCAAAATTTGAACAACAGGGAGGGAGATGAGTATTATGGAATTTTCAACGGTTTTTTACTCTTTAATCGCAGGGACAGCAACAATAACCGGGACACTTCTCATTTTTTATTACGAGGATTATGCAAAAAAAAACTCCGTCTATTTTATAAGTTTTGCGGCAGGAGTGATGCTTGCGACATCGTTTTTTCACCTGATACCCGAAGCAATAGAAATATCGGCAAATGTTCCCGCGTGGGTGCTTTGCGGATTTTTAATTTTTTACATAATTCAGAACTTTTTAATAACGCTTCATCCCTGCGCCGACGAACATTGCGAAGTTCACCAGTTAGGCATAATGTCATTTATCGGACTTTCCGTCCACTCATTTTTAGACGGTGTCGCAATAGCGGTTGGATTTGAAGTTTCGTCAAAGATAGGGTTATTCACTGCAACTGCCGTAATTTTGCATGAATTTCCGGAAGGACTTGTAACCACAGGAATTTTAATTCATACGGGTGAGGTAAGAAAAAAAATCTGGATTTATTCAATGATTGTAGCGCTGGCAACACCGTTCGGTGCAATCGCTTCACTTTTATTTCTAAAAAATTTACCGTCTGACATTTTAGGAATGCTATTGGCTATAACATCGGGCTCTTTTATTTATCTTGCAGCGGCGGATTTAATCCCAGAAATTCATAAATCAAACAGAAAAATAAACAGCGTAATTTTACTCTTCGGAATTTTTCTAATTTTAATACTCGGCAAAATTTTTCATTGATAAAGGAGGAAAAATGAGCGAAGTTGTTTTGACGGATGCGAATTTTGATGACGAGGTTTTAAAATCAGCGGTTCCTGTACTTGTTGATTTCTGGGCGGTGTGGTGCGGGCCTTGTCAGATGATATCGCCAGTAATTGAGGAACTTGCGAAAGAATTCGCCGGAAAAATAAAAGTCGGAAAATTAAATGTAGATGAAAATCCTGAAAAATCATCCGAGTTCGGCGTTTCTGCAATACCGACGCTTCTAATTTTCAAAGACGGAAAAATAGCTAAAAAAATCGTAGGGTTTTCGGGAAAACCAAAATTAGTCGCAGAAATAAATTCAGTATTGTAATTTAATGTATAGGAATTTCAAAATCGCCACAGAATGACACAGATTTTCACAGATTTAAGGTATTAAATTTTCTGTGTTGTTCTGTGAAATTCTGTGGCTAATATCTTGTCAAGCATTTTTTGGAATTTTTTCAGAGGGAAGCCGACAACATTCAGATAATCGCCTTTTATATTTTTCACAAAGCGATCATCTTTTGATTGGATTGAATACGCCCCCGCCTTATCAAGATATTTTCCGCAGACGTTTTTTATATTTTTTTTCGAAAGTTTTCTGAACTGAACTGCCGTTTTTTCATAATCAACAATCTGCTTTTTACCGGCGATATCTAAAATCGCCACACCCGTATAAACAAAATGTTCGGAACCGGAAAGTTTTCTTAAAATTTTTCTTGCTTCATTTTCATTTTTTGGTTTTCCTATTATTTCTCCGTCCAAAACAACAATCGTATCCGCCCCTATAATTATTCCATTGCGACTGATAGCCTTTGCTTTTTTTAGGGCAAGAAATTTGACTATTTGAGAGGGTTTTTTGCCGAAAATGTTTTCCGATATTTCCGGATGAACGATTTCAAATTCGTATCCTGCATCTTTAAGTATTTTTTTTCGCTGCGGTGATGCCGAGGCGAGAATGAATTTCATATTTGGAGGGTGCCGATTTTATAGCCGCATTTTTTGCATCGGCCGACTTCTAATCCGACGATTTCCGTATTATAACCCTTTCGTTCTATCAGAATTTCTTTGCAGTGCGGACAATATGTCCTATTATATTCCAACTCCATTACATTTCCCACATAAACATGTTTCAATTTTTTTAGTGCGATTTTCCTTGCTTTTTCAAGCGTGGGAAACGGGGTTGCTTTGATTGTCATTTTGTAGCAGGGAAAATATCTCGAAAAATGAAGCGGGGTTTCCTCGCCCAAAGACCATACCCAGTCAACCAGATCGGAAATTTCCTCGTCGGAATCGTTCAAGCCCGGAATAATCAAATTTGTTATTTCAACATGCTTTTTCTTTTTGACAAGTATCTCAACCGTCCTCAAAACAGGCGCAAGTTTCCCGCCGCAGTATTTTTTATAAAATTCATCCCGGAATGATTTAACGTCTATGTTTGCAGCATCTATATTTTCCACTATATTATAAAAAGGTTCCTCATTTATGTAACCGTTTGAAACAAGAACGTTTTTTAGCCCGTATTTTTTTGCTTCAGCCGTTGTTTCCTTCAGCCACTCGTAATTTATTAACGGTTCATTGTATGTATACGCGATTCCTATTGAACCATACTGTTTTGCAAGTGCAACCGCATCCGAGGAGGACATGTCCCTTAAAATACTCCCATCAAAACCCGACTGTGAAATTTCAAAATTCTGGCAGAACTGACAGTGAAAATTACAGCCGAGAGTGCCAAGTGATAAAATCTCACTGCCGGGATAAAAATGGTAAAGCGGTTTTTTTTCTATCGGGTCCATTGAAACGGAAGTGAACTTGTCGTAAGTAAGAGAAAAGAGTTTGCCGTCAACATTTTTTCTAATGCCGCAGTTCCCGACTTTACCGTCGGCAATTATGCAATACAACGGGCACAAATTACATTTTACCAGTTTTTTTTCTTTGTTACCGTAGATCTCGAAATACAACGCGTCTTTCATTTTGTCTCTTTTTCTATCCATTTAAGATAATCCGGGTTGCCGTCAATTATCGGCAAAAAAATTATTTCCGGGACGGTGTATGAATGCAGCAATTTTATTTTTTTTATCAGTTTTTTGGCAAGCGAGATTTTTGTTTTCATTATCAAAAGCATTTCTTGTGATTTTTCAATTCTCCCCTTCCACCAGTAAATTGATTTGATTTTCTCAACGATATTGACACAAGCCACGAGATGCTCTTTTACAACTCCATCGGCAATTTTTCTTGCTTCCTTTTTATTTGCCACCATTACAAAAACCACCGCGTATTTCATTTTTTCCTTACCCTTTTACAAAAATTTATAGTCGGACATTTTTCACATTCAGGATTTTTTTTACAGAATTTTTTTGCAAGTGTGACAATTAAAGCGTGATATTCTTTGTAAATTTCTGTATCTTTGGGAATGTTTTTCTCAAAAAACTTCTGTATTTCTTCGTATTTTTCACTTTTGAAAATCCCCAACCGATTAACAAGCCGTTTTGTGTATGCGTCTACCACAAAATACGGTTTTCCGAGGGCATATAACAAAATTGAATCTGCCGTTTCGGGACCGACACCATTTAATGCCAAAAGTTGTTCTCTTGTAATATCATTAAACCGAACAAGTGTTCGGCACCGAACATTTGTTCGGCTTTTAGCAAAAAAATCAGTATGGCCTCGTCGGTGACTACCCGAACAAGTGTTCGGGGCGAACAAATGTTCGGCAAAACTTTTTAAGCGTTTGGCTTTTTGTTTATAAAAACCGGAAGGTCTTATCAGGGTTTGCAATTTTCTCAAATCTACTGTTGCTATTTTCTCTATATCTAAAAAATTTGTTTTTCTTAAATTGGAAAGCGCTTTTTCAACATTGCTCCATGCGGTATTCTGGGTAAGTATTGCACCAACCATTATTTCAAACTTTTCTTCATCATTCAAATGTTTTTTACAAGGATTATAGATGCCGGCAATGGGCCACCAGCCCTGAGGACCAAAATGTTTTAGCAACTTTTTGTATATCTTAAACAGCAATAGAATCCTTTTTGTATTACAAAAGTTTTAACTGACGGAAGTCCTCTTTTTTACCGAGCAAAAGTAATAAAATTGCTTTCTGAACATGCAGTCGGTTTTCTGCTTGGTCAAAAACCACTGAATTTTCACCATCAATAACTTCATCGGTAATTTCTTCACCTCTGTGTGCAGGCAGGCAATGCATCACAACACAATCCGGTTTTGCATAAGTAAGCAAATGCTTACATACTTGATAGGGTTTAAAAATCTGTTTTCGTTTATCCCGTTCTTCGTCTTTGCCCATTGATGCCCAGACATCCGTATAAATAACATCGGCATCTGCGACATCTTCGGACTTGTTTGATAACGAAATTTTGGCGCTTGTTTCTTTTGCAATCTCAACCGCTTTCTGATAAATTGATTTTTCCGGTTCGTAGCCCGACGGCGTTATCACCATAAAATTCATAGAAAGTTTACTACATAAAAGCATCAAGGAATTAGCGACATTATTTCCATCGCCGATATAAACAAATTTAAGATTCTTCGCTCCGCTCAGAATGACTTCTAACTTCTGACTTCTGACTTCTGACTTCTTTTCCAAAATCGTGAACAAATCGCCTAATGCCTGACAGGGATGCTCTAAATCAGTTAAACCGTTTATTACCGGGATTGTTCCGTGAAGGGCGAGTTCAACAACATCTTTATGGTCAAAAGTTCTTATCATAATTCCGTCAACATATCTGGAGAGCGTTTTTGCAGTATCAGAAATTGACTCGCCACGCCGAAGTTGTAAATCCTGTCCGCTTAAAAAAAGCGCTGTGCCGCCCAATTGATACATTCCAACCTCAAACGAGACCCGTGTTCTTGTTGACGGTTTAGAAAAGAGCATCGCAAGCGTTTTGCCTTCAAGCGGCATATATCTTTTATGTTTCGGCATTTCTTTCAACGCCTTTGTGGTCTCAAAAATCTCAAGAATATCCTTTTTTTCTAAATCCGAAATTGAAATCAAAT
>PEVQ01000008.1 GCA_002780205.1 Elusimicrobia bacterium CG06_land_8_20_14_3_00_38_11 | reverse complement strand
TGAGTTTTTCTGTGTATTCTGTGTTAATCTGTGGTTAATGTTTTTTTCTTATAGTTCTTATTTTTTATGTGTTCCTCGGCATATTTTGAAAATTTGTGGGTGCCCGAGCCATCCGCGACGAAAAACATGTCGGATGTTTCGGCAGGATATAATGCCGCTTTTATTGACGCTAATCCGGGATTACATATTGGAGCCGGCGGTAGTCCCGGATGAATATATGTATTAAATGTTGAATCAACTTTCGTATCTTTATATGTCAAAAAATCCTTGTGTTTGCCGAGTGCATATAAAACCGTGGCGCAGGACTCAAGATTCCAGCCCTTTTTGAGACGGTTGTAAAATACGGCGGATATACGAGGTCTCTCTTCATCTTTTTTCGCTTCCTTTTCTATTATTGAGGCGAGAATTATGATTTTTTCTTTTGACATTTTTAAGTCAACCGCTCTTTTTATGAAATCATCGGTGAAAATTTTTTCAAATTGATTTTTGAGGATTTGTATCACTTTATCCTCTAAAGAATCGGGCTCAAAAAAATATGTCTCGGGGAAAAGGTAGCCCTCTAATTTTTTATTTTTTACAATTCCCAAAAACTTTTTACCGTTGCATACCCCTTTTTTTCCTAAAAGTTCCGCAATTTCTACGGCTGTAAAG
Organism: Elusimicrobia bacterium CG06_land_8_20_14_3_00_38_11; assembly: GCA_002780205.1. Taxonomy (GTDB): domain Bacteria; phylum Elusimicrobiota; class UBA8919; order UBA8919; family UBA8919; genus UBA8919. Next base: position 2,498 of record PEVQ01000008.1, on the reverse strand, counting down.
CCCTCCGGAACCGTAACTTTTATCCTGTAAGTATTTCCGTTTATTATATCCCGCAGAACAGCAAATGAAGTCATTTTTGTATTGAGTTTATATGTCCCGGGTTTGAATTTTTTTTCGGTTCTTGAAAGCCAAACAAGCGTTAAAAAAATGTTTTCGCTTTTTATTATATTTTCGTTTTTTAAGATTTTTGCGGCCTGTTTCGGTGTTGAGCCCTCGGGGATTTTTACGAAACCTTCTTTATACGAAATGCAAAAATACGTTATCGCAATTAGAATTAAGATTGAGATTGAAATTGAAATTGAAATTTTTTTCATATTGCTCGTCGGAAGTTATAGTACATTTGTACTACAAAACAATTTTTTTCTCTCTAAGTAATTTTCTAATATAAGGCAGGCGGCGAGACCGTCAATTTTTTTCTTCCTTTTACGCCAGTTTTTTTCGGATAATGCTAACCTGCTTTCAGCGTCTTTTGATGTCAGCCGTTCGTCAACAAAACTAACTTTAATCCCGAATGCTTTATCAATTTCACGGGTAAAGTTGCGGACTTCTTTCGTCGCATCACTTTCGGTATCATCCATATTGACGGGCATCCCTACTACCATTTCAGTGACTGCGTATTCTTCTATTATTTCCGAAATTTTATCAAAAACAGATTTTTTATCGTAAAACAAAACGGTATCAAGCGGAGTGGTGATTATACCCGAAGAAATCGCAAACCCTATTCGTTTTTTCCCGTAATCAATCGCGAGGATAGACAATGTGTTTTCCTTTGCCCTGTTTGAGCAATTCCGAGAGTGTTGTGAACTTGAAACCCCGTGCCTTCAGTTTTTCTATGATCTTGGGGAGTGCGTCAATTGTATCGGGTGGTCCGTTATGAAGAAGAACGACGCTGCCGTCGCGGGAATTAGAAACGACCTTTTCGTAGATCACTGGTGATGTATTTCTGTGGTCTTCCGGAAAAACCGACCACAAAGCCATTTTGTATCCGCAGGAACTCGCTTCTTTTATTACCTGTGAATTGTAATGACCGCCGGGCGGAGTGAACAAATAAGTATCAACGTCGGTTATCTCTTTTATCAGAAGTCGGGTTCTTGAAAGTTCCGATATAACTTCAGTTGTTGAAAGTGTTGTAAGATTTTTATGATTATATGTGTGATTGGCAATTTGATGTCCTCTTTTATGTATTTCTCTCAATAATTCCGGATATTTTTCCGCCATTTTACCGACTACAAAAAATGTCGCCTTTATGTTTGCATCGTCAAGTATTTTTAATAATTGCGGCGTGGATTTCGGATTGGGCCCGTCGTGAAATGTCAGAGAAATTATTTTGTCATCGGAATGAAGACAGGAAGTAGAAAGTAGGAAGTAGAAAGTAGCCGCAAAACAAAACTTTGACAGCAGCGATATTGCTCTGCCGATACCACTTCCCACTTCCCACTTCCCACTTACGGATTTTCTCACTTTTCCTCCAGTTGAAATTTTTCAACAACTTCGTAAATCGGGCCGCGGGGCATTAAGACGCTCTTCATAAGATACACGGCTTCAACAGCATCGGATATTTTTTCAATGGTTATGTTTTTTATGATATCAAATAATTTTTTGTTATTCCGCGGACTTTTGAATCTTCCAAGCGTCAAATGCGCCGAAAACGGTTTTTTCTCTTTTTTCAAATCAAGACCAGCAATTTCTGTTAAGGAACTTTCTATTTTCTGAGCAAGATTTTCCAACTCTATTTTCCCTTTCTCTACGCCCAACCACAAAACCCGAGGGGTTGTTTCGTTCGGGAAAACACCAATTTTTTCGAAATCAATTTCAAACTTTTTTATACCGCTAACGGCTTGTCTTAATTTTTCCGAAACTAAATTCTTTCTGCTATCATCAACCTCGCCTAAAAATTTCAATGTCAGATGCAGATTCTCCGGCAAAGTCCATTTCACACCGTCGCAATTTTTCCGGAGAGCCGACTGGATACGGGCAATTTTGTTTTTGGTTTCCGCTTTGATATTAACGGCAATAAACAGTCGCATTACTCGGAAAGTAAAGAACGTATTATATCTCGCCTCGAAATAATTCCGACCAGTTTTCCGTTATCAATTATGGGAACTCTCCTGAATTTTTTTTCGCCGATTAAAAGCGCCACCTTATCCAAGTCAGTTTCGCTTGTCATACTGATAACATTTTTTGTCATTGCTTCGGAAACAATCGCCGCACTTAAATTCCCGCTGAACATGTAATTCATAATGTCTTTTTCAGAAAGAATGCCTATGACTTTGCCGAAATCGTCCACGACGGGTACGCCACTGATTCCTTTACCGACTAAAATCCTTATCGCATCTTTCAGAAGAAGAGCCGCCTTAACCGTAACCACATTCTTTGTCATTACATCTTTTACTTTCAACATAAACCCCCCCCCATAAAACAAATGGTTCTGTAATTCAGCCACAGAATTTCACAGAACTTCACTGAAAGTTAAAGAATTAATCTCTTTAATTCACTCT
>PEVQ01000111.1 GCA_002780205.1 Elusimicrobia bacterium CG06_land_8_20_14_3_00_38_11 | reverse complement strand
GCATGCCCATCTTCCTTACATACGGCATCCCGAGTATGAGGATTTTTTAGAGGAGGATTGGCTGTTTGAAGCCATCACAGAAACATATGTTCCGCTTTTAGATATGTTTGAGCGGCTTATTTCCGAAGGCGTTGATTTCCGCATAACGATGTCACTGACGCCCACCCTCTGCGGAATGTTTTCGGATGAACTTTTGCAAAACAGGTACATCAGACATCTTGCTCAACTTCTGGAACTATCCGAAAAGGAACTTGTAAGGACGCGCGACCACCGGACGCTTTACAATACCGCCCTGATGTATAATAAAAAATTCAAAAAATGCCGGGAAATTTTTGCCAAATATAAGGGAAATCTTTTAAACGGTTTTAAGAAAATTCAGGACGCAGGCAAACTTGAAATTATCACCTGCGGCGCCACTCACGGCTACATTCCTCTGATGATTGACGAGAAAGCGAAACAGGCGCAGATAAAAATTGCCGTCCATGATTACATTGAAAAATTCGGAAGAAAACCTAAAGGCATCTGGCTTCCAGAGTGCGCTTATTCTCCGGGTGTGGATTATATTCTTAAAGAAAGCGGCCTGCGGTTCTTTTTTGTTGATACCCATGGAATTTTATACGGAACTCCCCGTCCGAGGTACGGTGTCTTTGCTCCTGTCTACTGCCCGTCGGGCGTTGCCGCTTTTGCGCGGGATATGGAGTCGGCGCACCAGGTCTGGTCGGCCGATATCGGTTATCCCGGCGACCCGGATTATCGGGAGTTTTACAGGGATGTCGGCTATGATTTGGACTACGATTATATTCATCCGTATCTTCACTCCGACGGCGTAAGAAGAAATGTAGGGATAAAATATTTTAAGATTACAGGTGTTGTTCCGCTTCACGCGAAGCAACCGTATAATCCAACCGCAGCGAGAGAAAAAGCGGCGCAACATGCGGGAAATTTTATGTTTAACCGCCAGAAACAGGTTGAATATCTGTTTGACTTAATCAAAAGAAAGCCCGTGATTGTTTCAATGTATGACGCCGAACTTTTCGGGCACTGGTGGTATGAGGGTCCCGATTTTCTGGAGTATTTATTTAAGAAAATCCATTACGACCAGGATGCAATCAAAACGATTACTCCGTCGGAATATCTTAAAAAACATCCGGATAATCAGGTGCTTCAACCTTGTATGTCGTCGTGGGGCGACAAGGGCTACAACGAGTACTGGCTCAACGGTGCGAACGATTGGGTCTATCGCCATCTTCACAAAGCGGCCTCAAGAATGATTGAAATTACAGGGGAAAATCCCAATGCATCCGGCTTAAAAAAGCGGGCGTTGAATCAGGCAGCGAGAGAATTGCTTCTGGCACAGGCCTCCGACTGGGCTTTTATTATGACTGCCGGCACCACCACCCCGTACGCACTTAAAAGAACAAAAGACCACATCCACCAGTTCACCGTTCTATATGAGCAGATAAAGAAAAATCAGATTGACGAAAAATTTTTATCCGACCTTGAAAGAAAAAACAACATCTTCCCGAGCATTGATTACCGCGCATACTTATAAAGGCAGTAAAAGAAAGTGAAGGGAAGTGGAAGGAAGTGAAAGAAAGAAAATTGCAACTTCTTTTGTTCACTTTTATTCACTGTTTTATCACTTTTGTTCACTGATGTTAAAATGATAGGCATAGTCGTCATTACACACGGGGATTTTTCCAAAGCACTGCTTGAAACGGCGCAGGATATTGTCGGCAAACAGCAATTTGTATCCGCGATAACGATATCATACTCCGAAGACCCGAAGGTAGTCCGGCAGCGGCTTGAAAAGGAAATAAATGCGAATAAGACCGTTGACGATTGGCTTATTCTGACCGATATGGTCGGCGGCACTCCGTGTAATATCTGCCTTACGCTTGTTGAAAAATTCGGGGAAAAATATGAAGTTGTCAGCGGTGTTAATCTCTATATGGTGATTTCTGCTTTTATCAACAGGAATAAAATGCCGTTAACCGAATTAAAAAATAAAATTATAGAAGACGCCAGGTTATCCATAATGGATGTGAAAGAAAAGTTTTTATCACGAATAAAAGCACACGAATAGAGGCAAACATCACGAACAAAATACGAATAACGGCATTGACTTATTCGTGAACATTCGTGATAGCATTCGTGAGGTGTTATTCGTGTAGTGAGCGAAGCGAACTATGGCAATCGTTTTAATCAGAATAGATGACCGTCTTATTCACGGGCAGGTTATAGAGGGATGGCTGAAAACGGTTCATGCCGACAGAATTCTTGTAGTAAGCGATGAGGTGGTCGGCGATAAAGTAGAATCGCAACTTATGGGTCTGGCAGTTCCGGAAAATATAAAACTGACCATCGCCGATGTAAAAAAATCCGTAGAACTGATCAACGACGGGCACGATACGAAGGAAAGAATTTTGGTTCTTCTGCCGGACATTGAGACGGCATCAAAGATGATTGAACTGAAAGCCGAAATAGAGTCGCTAAATCTCGGCGGACTTCACTGGTCGCAAGGTAAAACACAATATCTAAAAGCCGTTTCATTGGATGAAAAAGAGATAGAGCAACTCAAAGAAATCAAAAAAAGAGGAATTGAGATTGAGTCGCGTGCGTTGCCGCTGGACGACCGTGTGGATATATTAAAATTTATAGAGGAAAAAAAAATTAGCCACGGAGCCACGGAGAAAAACAAAGAGAATTAGAGAATTGGTAGCGGCGAATGCCCTAAAGGACAAGAGTGCTTTGCCTCCTGTGAATTCGCAGAAATGTAGCGGGCTCGCATCGTTTCGGCTTTCTGTCATTCTGAGACGAAGCCGAAGAATCTCGTAGTTGAAGGACAAGATGTTTCGTTAGCACTCAACATGACATCATCTACGCAATCGGTTTTATTACAGAACCAAAGTTTCATTGCGTAACACACAAGTTTCATTGCGTAACACACAAGTTTTATTGCATAACACAGAAGTTTTATCGGATAGAGA
>PEVQ01000210.1 GCA_002780205.1 Elusimicrobia bacterium CG06_land_8_20_14_3_00_38_11 | reverse complement strand
TACACAGAAGAAAGTCTTTGACAGGTTTAAACTATAAGTCAAAGTTTTAATCTGTGAAATTCTGTGTGGTTCTGTGGCTGAATTACAGAACCCTATTGAAAAAGGAGGTCCGGTTTATGAAAGAACGACGCGTTTGGACGCCTGAAGAAAAATTCAATTTGGTAATTGAAGTGCTTCATCAATAAGTTTTGCCTTTTATCATTTCTGTAAGCATTGATGAACTTGCTATAGCAACAGGACAGCCAAAAGTTTTAAACTTCACATCAACAAGTATATTATTATTAACCTTGATATACAATTCCATCATATCGCCGCAACTGGAATTATCCGCTTTGCATATGCCGTCAGCATTTTTAATTTCTCCAACATTTTTTGGATTTTTAAAGTGTTCCATCACTTTGTCGTTGTATTGCATTTATTTTCAAAAATGAATTTCCGATTTTATTCAGCATCATAACCGAATTGTTTATAAAGATTTATATCAACGGGTCCATTGTCAATGCCGGATGATTTACTTTTTGTAAAAATTCCAAAAGTTTTTCTGTATCAGTCGCTACCGTCTCATCAGCAATCATATCATAAAAATTCGGCACTTTTTCTTCTTGCGCGCGAGCTTTAATTTTATCGGCAATCGCTTCTTTGAGTTCCCTCGGCATCCATATAATTCTTTTTAAGCCGCCGTCGGCTTTTATGAATTTTTTTGATGTGATATAGAGACGCCCGAAGCCCATAAAACCGGGTGTCTGATTCCCGCCGCCGACAGAACCGGCAAGAGTGGAAAATGTCATACCGAGCGGCGTCATTCCGGAATACTCGCGGTTGACAACCATAAAACCGTTTGCTTCCGGAACTATCGCGCCTATGCACTCAAAACAACCGCAACTGGTTTCAGGAAATGTCATAATTGAATATCCGTGAAACTGCTCCAAATGACCGTTTGATTTTATTTTTACAAAATCATTAATACCCTGCCACTCGCCGCGAATACCGTCTAAAACCGTACCTTTTTTCACGGGCTGATTGGGACCTGTCGGATTTATTTCAAAAGACGCCTTGCAGTCAAGCCAGTTGTAAGCGCCGCAAAGCCCGAGACGCTCCGGTTTCACAATGCACAGATGATTTGGCGCGAACGACTGACAGAGCGTGCAGGAATAAAATGTATCAACCGACTCGTCGGTCATCGCACCTATTCTTTCATCACGGATTTTATATGCCTCACGAGCAGAAGGCAAAAGTTTTTTTACATCGTCTTCTTTTGTATAAATTTTTATCTGAACTTTGTCAACAATTGTTCCGAAGACCTCGTGAATTCTTGCGTGAATAATTGTGCCTATGTGTTTCAACTTAAATCCCTTTGACTTTGCTTCTTTGGAAATCCGCAGCCATACCAAATCACGCTGACCGGTGTGCATTATTCCCTGCGCCTCATTTATAAATGTGTGAATCTGCCGTTCAACAATTGACTCAAACTCTTTCTGCATTTTTCTGCCGGCAACTTCAACATAGATACCCAAAGGAATTGCATCGCCCTCTTTTACATCGTCTATTTCTGGGCCGATAACCTCAATTTTACCGTCGGTAATTTCATCGGTATTTTTTGTCGTCACATATTCAAATGCGGTTGAGTACTTGCTTCCTGCCTCAAGATGTGTCTGGGTTTTGCGAACCCTTTCGCCCTCAAATGCCGCTGAATACGCGACAGGAATTGGAATCGCTGAAACCTTTACTTTCACGCCTCTTACTTCAATACAAACGGGAACAATTTTTTTGTGGTCAAGTTCGGAAACCAAATGCTCATATGTGCAAATTCCCGTCGGACGAATTTCAGGAATATCCGTATCAGCAATTACAGGAAATCCCATATTTATTGCACCTGCTCCTGTTGCATATTTAACATCATCAATTTCGCCAAGTGTAACTCCGAATGCAAAACCCCTGTCTTTACAATACTTCAGACATTTTAATGCCTCTCCTTTTTTAAGTCCTCCGAAAGTTAAAGCCCCGCGAATTGCCCAGTTGAGAGGATAAATTCCTGTAATTGTATCTCTGCCATAAGGAACTATGTAATTATCCCAGCCCATCTCAACATTTTCTTCTTTCAACTGGTCAATAATTGAGCGTCCGTTTGTTGAAGAGCCAACGAATGAAAGAATCTGCCTTTTCTGGAATTCTCTTACAACCTCAACCGCCGTTTTATTGTCGGGTGCGGCGCCGAGTATAGCAGCGAAACCCGGCATCCTTCCGTCAACAAGTTGAATACCCAACTGTCTTAAAATGGTATCGGAAAAAAATCCAATGCAATCCGGCTGGGGCTCCTGTTGATAGAGATAACGCAGACCGATTATAATCTCCTCGGCAAAAAGTGTCGCAACACCGCTATCAAGCGTATCACCCAAATAAGGAAGGTGAAAATTCTGCGTCGGTTCACTGTGCAGAAGTGATTTTGATTCCTGTAAAACCGGTTTTATATCGCCGAGCGTTTTGACTTCAAGTCCTAATAAAGCATATGCCATCGGGAAAAAATATGCAGTATCCGGAAATTCAACCTTTTGTCCCTCGCCTTTTTCGGCAATTGCTTTTGCTAAAAAATCCTCAGCATCCTTAACGATTTTTTGGGCGCCTCTTATCGCAGCGGTAGCAACAATTTTTGACATTTTTCTCCCTCCAACGGAATCACGAATAACACATCACGAATGTCATCACGAATGTTCACGAATGAGATTGCTTCGGCTTCGCCCTCGCAATGACACAATACCATTATTCGTGCCTTGTTCGTGATGTTTGCCGTTATTCGTGTGCCTCTATTCGTGTTTTTACACTTTTTGAAACAAATATATCATGTATCTTATATTTTGTCTGAATTTTTCGGGATTAAGTTTTTCGGGGTTTTTAATATGAATGTCTTCCGCGATTTTTTTAATTTTTCGTCTGAAAAAAAACTTTGCAATATTTGTAATCATCGGGATTTCATCATTCGCAAGTGAAATAAGTGCTTCTGTAATAGGAACTACAAATTTCTTATAATATTGCTCCCCGATTAAAAGTGTCGGCAGAACATTCTCAGTAATATCTTCCGATTTTAATATCTTGAAACCATTTTTTTCCGCTTCATCAAGAAAACTGCGTAGCCACAGAATTTCACAGAATTTCACAGAATTTCACAGAATCTTTCTGTGTTTTTTCTGTGTCCATCTGTGGCAAGGTGTTTATACTTTCCTGTGCTTCAAGAAATCGGGATAAAACGGCGCAGTTTCTATAATATCCGGTTGCTTCTTTTCTGAAATAATCTGATATCAGAAGATAGCCGTCTTTATTCAATAACCCCTTACATTTTTCAAAAAGTTTTTTTAAAGTTATATACTGTGAACTTTCGCTCATAAGTATAATATCATGTTTTTTTTCGGTAGAAAATTCTTCAAATTTTGTAAGATGAAATTTTACCGCACCTTTAAATTTTTCGTTGATTACCTTTTGATTATAAAGGTCAGGGCTTAGGCATTCAACATTATACCCTTTTGAAATAAGTATCTCGGTTGAAATACCCGTTCCGCAACCGACATCAAGAATTGTCATAACCTCTGACGGGATATAATCTAACAGTTTTTCAGTATATTTTACTACTCAGAGCGGAATATACTTTACATTGGTGAAGCACTTCGTCTGTCACCCTGAGTGGAACGAAGGGTCTCGCATTTTAACATCGAG
>PEVQ01000204.1:915-12864 GCA_002780205.1 Elusimicrobia bacterium CG06_land_8_20_14_3_00_38_11 | reverse complement strand
GAGACGAACAATTCCTATGCCGGCAAAGCCGGAAAGTGTGGATATGGCAACAATTGTATCACCGGAATTTATTTTCACCCCGCACCTCATATAGTGTCTGTTGACGCTTCGCTAAAAATCCTCAACAGCCACTGATTACACAGATTTCCGAAGACGATTACACAGATGTTTCGTCGGTGTTTAACCTGCCTGCCGTCAGGCAGGTCTGTGTAATCTTGATTCTTATCTGTGTAATCATAGTTTTTGTGGGTTTTTCAACAAAAACTAATTAGAAGCGGGACTTCGGTCTTACAATAAGTTTTCTATCTTCGCCTTCGCCCTCGGACACCGTTTCAACAAATTCACTGTCCTTGAGAGTAAGATGTATTATTTTTCTTTCACTCGCCGGCAATTTTATTTCAACCGGCTCATTTTTCATTTTTACCCGCTCTTCAATTTCTCTTGCTTTATTGACAATTTTTTCGTTCTTTCTTTCAAGATAGCCGTCTATATCAAGCGTTACTTTTACCCCGCGGCTTTCCTGTTTGCTTAATATCAGTTTCAGTATGTATTCCAACGCTGCTATTGTCTGTCCCTGCCGGCCTATCAAAATAGCGCTGTCATCAGATGAGATATTTAAGACAATGCTGCGAGGCGATGCCTCTGTGGACACTTCGGCTACAAAACCGGATAATTCCAGTATTTTTTCGGTAATTTTTACGGCATTTTTTGATACAGCGGCATAATCAACGGCAGGAGTGTCCGCGTGGAGTTCTTGTGGGACAGAGCTAATTTCGTCTGTTTTTTCATTGTTTTTTGCCGATGCGGATGCCCCATTCTTAACCGAAATTTTTATTCTCGCCGGGGAAAAACCCATCAATCCGAAAAGTCCTGATTTTCCCTCGTCAAGAATTTTTATCTCGGCATCCTTTTTATCAATTCCAAGTTTTTCAAGTCCTTTCCCTATCGCATCATCTACCGTCTTGCCGGTTACCTCAATTTCATTTTTCATAACAAATAGACCTCCAAATTGCAACCACAAAGACACGAAAAAAACTGAAAACTATCTTGACAAGATTAACAGGATTTTAACTTCTGATTTTTATCCTGTAAATCCTGTCAGATTCTTTTAGTTTCGTGGTTATAATTTTCATTTTTTACTTTTTTACCTGAATAGTCCCTTTAGAAAAAATAAGCCACTGCTCCAAAACCGTTACAATGCTGTTTGTGAGCCAGTAGATAACCAGCCCCGACGGAAATCCGAGAAACATCACGGTAAAAATTATGGGCATCATTATCATCATCTGCTTCTGCGTCGGGTCGGCGGTATTTGTTGACATCCACTGCTGCAAAAACATTCCGCCGCCCATCAAAATAGGTAAAATATAATAAGGGTCTTTCGCCGATAAATCCGTTATCCAGAACATAAAAGGTGCGCCACGCAGTTCGTAAGCGTTTCTCAACATTGTAAAAAGCGCCCAGAAAATAGGCAACTGGACAAGCATCGGGAGGCAACCGCTGAACGGATTTACCCCCTTCGCCTTGTAAAGTGCCCAAGTTTCGGAGTTCATTTTTTTCGGGTCGCTTTTGTATTTTATTTGGAGTGCTTTTACATCGGCGGCGATTAATTTCATTTTGTTAGCGGAAGTGAACTGTTTTTTTGAAAGCGGAAAAAATATAACATTAAGAATCACCGAGATGATAAAAATCGCCCAACCGTAATTGTGAGTGAACCTGTAGATATAATTCAATGCTGAAAGTGCTAACTCTCCGAGGTCGCCGAAAAATCCGAAATCAACCGCCTTTTCAAGTTGCGGTTTTAATCCGTCAACCTTTATTCCCTTGAGATGCGTATAACCCTTCGGACCAATGTAAGAAATTGTTGAAAAACTCTTTTTCTCCGACGGCAAAAAGTCAGTTTTGCCGGTGAAAATTTCCATTAACGGCAACTTTTCCGCTTTCTCAACTTTTATATTTTTGAAGTCATCATTCGTCCTCAAAAAAACGGAAAGAAAATATCTGTTGTCAATACCTGCCCACTTTGACGGGAATTGATAGTCGCCGGGTTTTAATTTTTCAACCTTTTTTTGCGAATAAGAAATTGCTCGCAATAATCTCGCATTTTCCTTTAACTCTTTTACATCGGTGCCAAGACCCGGGCCGATTGACAGCGTTAAACCATCAAAACTTTTGGGAAATTTGGATTTATTTGAGACGGTATATTTTACATCAACAAGATATGAACCGTTGCTGAAATAAAAAGTTTTTTCTATGTTAAAATCACCGTTGGAACGGACAAAAGTTGCCTGGTTCGGCTGATTTTTCACAGGGGCATTTGACCAGATGCCGGTATCTCTATCGTTGAACAACTTACCATTTAATACAAGTTCAACCGTAGTTTTTTCTTTCAGACGCTCCTCTTTGAGAAAACAATTTGATATTGACGCTTCGTCCGTGCTTAAAACATAAATCACCTTGTCAGTTTCTATTTGAAATTTTGCGGCAGACTTTTGGGACGGGATGGAATGGCTGGAAGTCGCGGTATCTTTTTGACCGGGAGATATTGCCGGCGTTACTTTATTGGTATCCGTTGTAACAGGAGCCGCCGTTACCGGAAGTCGGGGTTTGGGCTTGAAAATCAAGTTCCAGCCGAAAAGAATTATTAATGATAAGACAATTGCCAAAAAAGTTCTTTTTTCCATAACAAATTATTTTCCGAGAGTAAAATGGAACAAATGTTCCACTTAAAAAACTATGGCACAGGGTCAAAACCGCCGGGGTGCCACGGACCGCACTTTAAAAGCCGTCTTATCGCTAAAAACCAGCCCTTAAAAAATCCGAATTTTTCCAGTGATTCAACAGCATAGACGGAACAACTCGGATAAAATCTGCACTGTTTCGGAAACGGTCCGGCAAAAAACTGGTATATTTTGATAAGAAAAATCGACAGCGATTTCATTCCAATCTTCAAGAAAACTTCGTAGCCACAGAATTTCACAGAATCTTTCTGTGTTTTTTCTGTGTCCATCTGTGGCAAGGTGTTTATACTTTCCTGTGCTTCAAGAAAACTTCGTAACCATAAATTTTGCCACAGAATCACAGAGAACACCGAGAACTTCTTACTTCTAATCCTGTCTTTTCTCTGTGAACTCTGTGTCTTTGTGGCTAATTCTATAATTTTCTATTCTTTTAGAATCCTCGCTTGTTTCAGTATTGACAAAAAATATTTTTCAATGTACCGGTAATCTGCCGACGACATAACCTCTTTTTGAGGAATCACAATAATGTCCGCGTTTTGCAGAAAGCGTGTATGGTTGAGACGGAAAATCTCGTGAATAAGACGCTTCAGGCGGTTGCGATTGCATGCATCTCCTAATTTTGAAGAACATACGACGGCCATGCGAGAAACATTTTTTCCGTTCAGACAAACATAGAAAACAAGCCCGCCGGATAAAAATTTCCGGCAGCGTTTGGATTTTTTTATTTTTGCGAAATTATCGGATTTTGTCAGACGGTTTAGCCGCGATAAACCCATTACGGTATCAGATTTTTTCTGCCCTTATTTCTGCGGCGGCTTAAAACATTTCTTCCGCCCGATGTCTTCATCTTAGCGCGAAAACCTTTGTGTTTTTTCTTTCTTCTTACATTAGGATTAAAAGTCGGTTTCATAATTTTTTATTTTAACTTATTTTTTTCGCTTTGTCAATAGCAAACACACGGCTGAAAAATGTTTTTATTTTTTTTGCCGTTATTTTATTTTTAAGTTGAGGGATTTTTTTTATCGCTTCGTTTTCGCCGGCTAAAATGCACTCGCGGAATTTTTTTATTTCAAACCATTTTATATTCTGAACCTCCGGCTTGATTAAAAAATCAACGTCTTTAATCTGAATCTGTCTTAATACCGAAATAGCTATTTCACTTGTGCGATGGGCAATATCAAAAGCACTTTTCAGTTCGTCACCCGAAACGGCAGAAAGCCCGGCGCTGACATCAACGCCTATTGAGAAATCACAGCCGAAATCTTTCAGAACTTTAACGGGAACAAGTTGAACCGCACCGCCGTCAACCAAAACGCCGCCTTCATATTTTACAGGCGGCATAATTCCGGGAATTGAAATGCTGGAGGATACCGCTTCCCAAATAGGACCTTTTTGAAATACAACCTCTTTTCCCTCTGAAATATCCACCGCCACACAGGCAAACGGAATTTTCAAATCGCGAAAATCAATGTCCGGCAGAAAAAACTCTATCATTTTATCAATTGATTTTTTTTCCAGAAACGCTTCTTTAACTCCTGAAAGATAAAAAAGCGCTTTCTCCTTTATTTTGCCGAATAGCTCGGTAAAAATATTTTTTGATTCAGGAGATATCATTTTGTCAAATTTCAGTTCTTTGTAAGTATCTGTTGAAATAAACCTGACGACTTTCTCTTCCATTTCATCCGTTGAAAACCCGCAGCAATACATAGCGCCGATAATCGCGCCCATAGATGTCCCCGCAATGAAATCCGGCATGACGCCGTTTTTTTTAAGAACTTTAAGCACGCCAATATGGGCTATTCCCCTTGCACCGCCGCCGCCTAATGCCAGCCCTATTTTAAGTTTTCTCATAAAATATCTAACCACAGATTCCACAGATTACCACAGATTGAATCTTGTGAAAATCTTGTGTCAATCTTGTGGTTCCAAAAATTATTGAAATTCCAATACTATAAAATACCCGCCTCAAGCTGACTGATTTTGGGGTTATCAGGATTAAGATTTCTGTATTTTTCTAAAAGTGATTTTGCCTCTACTTTATTCCCGAGCGAGATATTTACGACTATAAGATTATACATTGCTTCAGTATTTTGGGGAGCAATTTTCAGGGCGGCGAAAAAATAGTTTTTTGCAATCCTGAAATTTTTCGCTTGATAAAAACAGACGCCGAGACCCACAAAAGCATTCGCGTTTTTGCCGTTAAGTTCCACCGCTTTGGCAAAATTATTTTTTGCTGATGTTAAATCGCCTCTTAAAATATAAAACCTGCCGATTTCGTAAAAAATATTGTCGTTTTTCGGCGTGAGTTGTGCAGCGGCCTGAAAATCCGAGACAGCATTTTTATAATTGCCTATATGCCCGTAGCACTTCGCTCTTTCAAGATACGCCTTTGCACTTTTCCCGTCAATGCCGATAAATTTGTTCAGCGACTCAATCGCAGCCAGATAATCGCCTTTTTTTCTCAACTCAACCGCTAAATCATACAAAACCAAATCTGTCTCTCTTAATGCTATTGATTTTTTGAAATTCTTTATCGTATCGTCGGCATTTTTTTCAGTCCTGTAACATTTGCCCAATTCCCAAAACGCCCGCCAATTATTCGGAAATTTTTGAGTAGTGTACGTCCATAGCGAAATGTTGTTTTTCCAGACGGTATTTTGTTTCACCGTGATAAAAGAAAAAATTACCAAAATAAACGGCGCAGTTTTTATCAATTTTTTATTGCGATGAATCAAATCGCCGACAAACAGACAAAAACCGAACGAAGAAATATACAAAAATCTCTCGGCAATAAAATCGCCTATGGGAATGATGTTGGACACCGGAAAAAGAAAGGCGAAAAACCATAAAATTGAAAATGCAAAAACCGGATTTATTTTTATCGTTTTATATGCGGCAAAAAACACTGCGGCAAGGGTTATAAAACTTAAAATAACAAACGGCTCGAAAAATGTTTGTGAAACGGATATGACATCGCTTAAACCCCAATCGGGATTCAACGGATACGGAATAAACATAAGTTTTATGTAAAATAGGAGCGCTTTGCTCATCGTAAAAACCCTCACGGGCAGTCCCTCTTTGAAATATCTCTCGCTTCCCGTAAAAATTCCGCCGATAGCAAAATATTTTACTAATAAATAAAATATAAAAACTCCGAAAAAACCGATCATTGATTTTGACAATTTTTTATTAAAAAGAAGTTCATATAAAAAGATGAAGCCCATAAGTGCAGCGGCATTTTCTTTCGACAGAAGGGCGAGAAAGAAACAAACAACGGAGATAAAGAGATTAAGAGATTGGGAAATTAAGGTTTTGTTCTGTGTCTGTTCCGTGTTTTTGTTCCGTGTTCGTTCCGTGTGTTTAATATAAAGAAAAAACGAAACAAAACAGAAAAGTCCTGCTAAAATTTCCGACCTTCCGACAATGCCGGCTACAACCTCCGCGTGAACAGGATGAACCGCAAAAAACAATCCGCATAAAAATGCCTCTGTTTCAAAACCTTCTTTTCCTGACCTATTTGTCAGGACAGGTTTGTAAAAAAATGTAAGCAACTGCTTACAAAGAAAAAAAACGAGCAGAACATTTATCGTCTCTAAAATTACATTGCCCAAATGGTGCCAAAACGGATTGTTCCCGAAAAAGATATTTGTCAAAAGATACGAAACCATAACCAGAGGTCTGTAAATTTTTACTCCGGCAAAGTCCGTCTGAGCCCCGTATTCACTTCTGAAAAGCAACCCCGCAGACGAGAGCGGATTTTTCATCAGCGGATTATTTTCAACGATGTGGACATCATCAAACGCAAATTTGTTAAAAAGCGAATTGAAATAAATTCCGATAGAAACAAACACCAAAATCATCAAATAAATTGATTTTCTCTTATTCATAAATACTGTTTTCCGGCGGTAAAATGAAACCTATTCAACTACTTTTGCAACTACGCAACTACGAAAGTAGTTGAATACTCGTTGTTAGTCCTAATTTTTTATTATATTAAATCGCTTGTTAAAAATCAAGTTTTGTTGTATAATCACTTCTGTGAAACTTTTCGGCATTTCAGCGGAGCGGTCTTACTGGCTGGCAACAATAGGAATTGTTCTGGCAATTTATCTTTGGTTTTTCCTGATGGCGATTTCTAAATTTATTGATATAAAAAACGAAAAAATCGCAAAGCAGAATGAGAAAGAATTACAAACATTAAAGAAACAGATTAACTTGCAACAGAGATTTAAGACAGACACCGTTCCGACGATAGAAATCACACCGTAATAGTTCAGCCATCGGAAGAAAATCTATAATCTAGGGTAACAGTTCAGTCAGAATGAAAGAAATTCCTGTTTTCCATTGAAAACAGGGTATATGGAACAAGAAGCACCCATCATGGTGCTCTTGTTTTTTCTTGTAAGTCCCGCTGAATGCGGGCTGGATTTGATAGAGAATGGAAAACATCAATAGGATTTATCCCGTTAAGTTTTGCTGTTTCCAATACACTCCCAACTTCTCAGCAAGAACTTCACCGGCAGAACGATTATTCAAATATGGACAATTATTCTTAAATGCACAATCAAACATATTTTATTCCCATTTTTTCTTTAGCCATAATATTTCTCTGTTTATCTGACATAACCTGTATATATTTTCCCATAGTTTGTGATAGTTGACAACACCTTCTTTAACCTGTTTTACTATCTCTTCCGGAGTGAAATACATCTTTGTTTTACCTTTCTCTGTTAGAGAAAGGTAAATAAATGGACCATGTTTTTCTCCTTTGTGGCAGCGACACTTTTTATACCCACAAGTTAAATAATACTTGCTTATAGTAGTTCGTAGTATTCTTTCAAAAGGCGGCATCTGTTTGATTATTTTTCTACGCTGTCTTTTTAATTGAGTAATTTTATCCATTTTGTCCTCCAAATTACTAATATCTTATCATATTAGTAATTATAACAAAAAAATAAAATCTTGCCAAGCCCTTTTTAATTTTTTTAATTTTTTTTGGATTTGGATGAAGTAAGAGGCATTGACAGAATCTTAATTATTTGGCATAATGACACTGTTGAAAAAGTCATTTTGCCACAGAGAAAATCAGAGGCAGTTAAGCAAACCGCCTGAGAGAAGCAATTTCAATTGTCTTTCCGTTAAATCGCAAGTAACATTAAAAGAAAAGTTTTTAGCAATATTTTTTACCGTCAGAGTTTTCTGGGACGGCAAACTTTGGACATTTTCTATTTCAAGTTTATCTGAAATGTCAATTTTTTCATAATCCGTTGGGTCTTTGAAAATCAAAGGCATAATCCCGAAATTGACAAGATTTGATTTGTGAATTCTTGCATATGATTTCGCGATGATTACTTTTATGCCAAGATATTTCGGGCACAAAGCCGCATGTTCTCTGGAAGAACCCTGCCCATAATTTTCACCGGCAACAATAATCCCACTGCTTTTTTTGGCTACCGCATGCACCCTTGCGACGAAACCCGAATCAATTTTTGAAAAAACATATTCTGAAATCGCAGGGATATTTGAGCGGAGCGGAAGAATTTTTGCACCGGCCGGGATTATATCGTCAGTTGTTATATTGTCCTTTAACTTCAGCACGACTTCTCCTACTATCACATTTTCTAACTCTGACACTTTGTTAAATTTCTTAATCGGCACTATATTTTTCCCTCTGAAAATCACTACATTTGTATCAGTTTTGCGAGGAGCGATTATTAAATCATCCATTATTTTAATTTTTTTTGGGACTTCCATTCTCGGTATTTTTCCCGACGGTTCTGTAATTTTTCCGGTTAGTGCGGAAAACGCCGCCACAACAGGTCCGGAAATATAAATCTCCGCATCATCCGTCCCGCTTCTTCCCTTGAAATTTCTATTGAATGTTCTTAAAGATACACCGCCGGAAACAGGTGCACAACCCATTCCTATACAGGGTCCGCAAGCGGGCTCAAGCACCCTTACGCCGCTTTCAACCAAATCCGATAATGCCCCCAACTTGAGCAAATTGATAAAAATCTGTTTTGAACCGGGAGAAATTATCGTAGAAACTTTTACTTTTTTACCTTTAAGAATTTTTGCGACAAGAAGCAAATCCGTCAGCGATGAATTAGTGCAAGAACCGATAATTACCTGGTCAAGTTTTGTGCCTTCTATGTCTTTTACATTTCTGACATTATCAGGCGAATTTGGGCACGCCACAAGCGGAACGATTTTTGATAAATCAATTTCAATAATTTCATCGTATTCGGAATGTTCGTCTGCAGAAATTTCCTTAAAATCATTTTCTCTATTTTGTAATTTCAGGAACTTTTTTGTTTGTTCATCCGACGGAAAAATTGATGTTGTTAAACCCAGTTCAGCGCCCATATTCGTAATCGTTGCTCGCTCGTAAACGGAAACTGTTTTTACGCCTTCGCCTGAATATTCAAAAATTTTTCCTACGCCGCCTTTAACGGTTAACCGTCTTAAAAGTTCTAAAATAATATCTTTTGCCGATGACCATCCGTTTAATTTTTCTGAAAGTTTTATATTCACAACTTTCGGCATATTTAAATAAAATCTTCCGGTTGCAAGTGCATATGCGACATCCAAGCCACCGACACCAATTGCGAGCATTCCTATCGCACCGGCAGTCGGCGTGTGGGAGTCAGAACCGATAAGCGTTTCGCCGGGTTTTGAAAACCTTTCCAAATGCACCTGATGGCAAACCCCGTTGCCGTTAGGCGAAAAATAAAGTCCGTATTTTTCTGCAATTGATTGCAAATACAAATGGTCATCGGCATTCTCAAAACCTGTTTGAAGTGTGTTGTGATCAATGTATGAAACGGAAAGTTTCGTTTTTATTTTTTTAACGCCCATCGCTTCAAACTCTAAATACGCAATCGTTCCCGTCGCATCTTGAGTCAGTGTCTGGTCAATTTTAATACCGATTTCTTCGCCGGAAATTATGTTACCTTCCAGCAAATGTTTTTCAATAATTTTTTGAACAAGATTTTTTTTCATAACTGAAAGGATTATATTAAAAATTACCGGAAAGTCAACACATCAAAGAAAAAAATCCAAAAAATAAAAAAACGCTTGACAAATTTAACAAAGATGCCAAATTTAAGACATCTGTCGCTTTTGGAAGAAGCCATAAATATAAATTTCCGCTACTGTAGAAAAAATCGTTACATTTTTGCTGTTAGAATATACCCACAAAATTCGCTGAAAGATGAAAAAACAATATTTTCGCCGCCAATACTAGAACCGACCTATTTATATTTTTAGTTCATCTCAACACCAATATCGTTATTGGGTTTATAATATTTGAAAGTAAAAGACCTGTTGTCGTCCTCGAAATTTCTTCCGACACTGTAAAGCAAAAATCCGTTTTTTGTCAATTTATACACGAGTTCTTTTTCTGAAAATTGGTCAATAACTAAATCGGATGTTAGAAACTTCGGCACAAGTTCTGAAAGTTTTTGCGGATATTTTTTATTCTGCATTTTGTATTTTCTTATTGCCGTCGCGACGGCCAGAATTTGCATCTTCGTATCTATTCCCGCTTCCATTAAATAAAAACTATCCATGCGAGTAGGTATTATAGACCACAGTATAAAAGGATAAAATGGCAATTTTTTTAATTTATCATCCAAAATCTGCCCTTCTTTTTTAATTGTTTGAGGAGACAGCGAGTGCAAAGATAAAAGTTTTGTTTCATAATTCATACATGCAACCAAATTAAGGTTTTGGATTCCTGTAGGAACAAAAAATATTTTTACAAATCGTGCTTTTTTCATTCCGCCGCATGCGGCAAAATATTTTATTTCTTCTATCTCGCAAACCATAGCAAATTTTAATCCTTCAAACGCAGAATTTTCTTTTCTTATTTCCAACAATTCGTCCATAATATTTTTCGGACAGGTCAAATCCGATTTTTTGCTCATTGAATCTTCTATAAATTCAACGGTTTTTGAGATTATACCCAACGAAGCCATTTTCGCAAATAGATCTTTTTCTTGTTGGACGAGGGAATAAAGTTTTAGATTGTTTTTAATGTCTTTCCAGAACAAATTGTTATTTCCCTTTTTTAAGTGAAACTTCGCCCTTAAAAGAAAAATCTGCTGAAGCGGAAAAACTAGCCGGGCGTGTTTTGTTTCAAAAGGATACATTTCCATTTTTTTGTAATCTGCATATTGGTAATATTTATACTTTTCTAAAATAGATTCCGCTTCATTAAAAATATACGAACAGGTTGAAAGAATAATTTCTGCCTGTTTCTTTTTAGCGGCATCCCATTTTTCATCTATCAGCAAAGCGTCTAATTTTCTTTCATAGTTTAGGTTATCTTCAAAAAAAGTTTTTAATTTTATACTTGCTAACATGGAAACATTGTCTATTGGTTTTGCGGCATTTTGTTCTTCCGGTATATTCCTGTAAAAATCCGAGAAACCCGTCGGATAGCCGTTCCGTTTCATTACCTCTGTTTTGCGGAATATTATTCTGCCAGTTATAAAATTTACCGCAAGCGACGAAAAAATACACAATAAAACAAGTCCTATAAAGACCGGCAAAAAGTTTTTTACAAGCGGCTTAAAATCTGGTTCTATTTTTTCATATTGATATTTACTGAAAAATTTCAAATACTTTTCTTTACTAACTGTTTTTTTATAACCTGCCCAAGTATTAAAAGTATCTAAAATAGGTGCCGGCAGAAAATGGCGGATTATTAAAAAACCAAAAATAATGGCAACTCCCAAAGCCCAAATACTTCGGGAATCTTTTAGATAATCTCCCAGAACGGCAAAAATTACGGCGGAATATGTAAAAATCAAAGAATATACTGAAAAAATAATAATGAATTCGGACACAACTACAACTAAATTAATAATAGCAACTCTGATGATTCTTTTTTTTAACATATAATTCAAAATTTGAGAAAAGATTGTGGCAAAATCACTTCAAGTTTTTCATGCAATACTTCTGTTGAAATATGGAGATTTCCAAATTTATATTTATCAATACCTCAAATTCGCGCCGAAATTGGGGGTACCGCCATCTTTAACTGCGTCTATCCAATTTTTCAGTTTATTTATCTGTAATTCCCACACTTCATCACCGTCTTTTTGATTATTCAAGGGTTCGCCGATGCCTATATAAAACGCTGTTAATTTCCAATCGCCACCAGGAAATTTTTCTTTTGTAGTGCGCAATTTATGCGATACGGCAT
>PEVQ01000204.1:688-888 GCA_002780205.1 Elusimicrobia bacterium CG06_land_8_20_14_3_00_38_11 | reverse complement strand
CTGCTGAAATTTTTATGGTCGGTTGGGGAATCCTTTTGCAAAGCAAAGATAACGCAGCAAGAAACCAAAAAATATAACAAAAATATCAATCTTTTAGCCAATTTAAATTTTTTCATTTTCACTCCTACAGATTTTAAAAATAATGTTGTGTGCTCACCGTCGCAGGCCACCCAACATTTATTGCAAAAACCCACAACGTT
>PEVQ01000204.1:0-649 GCA_002780205.1 Elusimicrobia bacterium CG06_land_8_20_14_3_00_38_11 | reverse complement strand
TTTTTGGAAATCATTCATGCTGTCAAAATCATTCAGTGTGCCGGGGTCATTGACGACGACATATTTCACTTTTTCGGGATAGTTTTTAATTAGGTCGCGGGCGCCGCCGAAGAGCTTTTCAGTTAAAATTTTTTCAAATATCTCCTTTGGAAAGAACGCAGGGTGACCTTTGCGGTAATTATAACTTGGAAGACAAATTTTGTTTTTGTTTTTTTGGGAAACGGACAAAAGTTTTTTATATGTCGTTAATTTAACAAGCGGGTGGTCAACAGGAGTGAAAATTATGCCGTCGCAATGTGAGGGCAGATTTTTTATCGCTAACCTCAAAGATGTCAGTTGCTGCGAATTGTAATTGCGATTGACAAAAATATTTATGGACTTATGTCCTTTTATTATTTTTTTTTCTTTAAGATATTTTTTTACGATGTCGGCTTTGTATCCGAGTATGATAATGATATTTTTAACACCGGCTTTTTTAAGGTTTGAAATAATAATTTCTATGAACGTTTTGTCGCCAATTTTAAGGAGCGATTTTATTTTACCGCCGAGACGGACGCCGGAGCCGGCGGCAAGTATGATTCCCGTTACAGAAAAATAATTTTGATTTTTCTCTGTGTCCATCTGCGGTTGCTTTTTTATATCTTCTTTG
>PEVQ01000220.1 GCA_002780205.1 Elusimicrobia bacterium CG06_land_8_20_14_3_00_38_11 | reverse complement strand
TACGGTTTCAAAAATGCGGGGGATGAACTTATCCTCAAAGCGATGATAACGGATTTGCGAAGTTACAAGCCGGATATTGCGATTACCGTTTTATCCGCTGCACCCGACGAAACTTCTGATAAATATAATCTGTATGCCGTCAATAGGTGGAACATTTTTTCTATTGTTAGGGAAATCACAAAATGTAAAATGCTGTTGTCGGGCAGCGGCGGACTTTTTCAAGATACAACCGGCATATTCAGTTTGTGGTATTATCTTTTGATAATTTCAACCGCAAAAATTTTCAAAAAAACCGTCTTTGTTTATGCTGCCGGAATCGGAGAAATTAAATATGCATTTAATAGTTTTTTAATAAAAAAATGTTTTAATAAGGTTGATTTTATCACAGTAAGAACCGAGCAGGATAGCAAATTATTAAAAAGTTTCGCAGTAGAAAAAAAAATTATTGTTACATCAGACCCGGTTTTCGGTTTGGAATTACCTAAATCAGAAACAAAAAACAGCATCGGTAAAAAACAAAGAATCGGAATAATTTTACGGAAAACAAAAAATTGGAAAGAAGATGTAAAAATATTTTCAGAATTATCCAATTTGCTCGTAAAAAATCTGAAAGCCGAAATTGTTTTTATACCGTTTCAATTATCAAAAGACATAAAATTGTTGAATTTAATCAAAAATAATGCGGATGTTCCTATTGATGTTTTTACATGGAACGACACCGAAAAACTTTTGGAATTATTTTCTAAACTTGATATGATTGTAAGTATGCGGTTGCACGGACTGATTCTTGCAGCAAAATACAAAATTCCTTTTGTAGCGATATCACGATATTCAAAAATAAAAAATTTTTTGCAGTTGATAGGAGAACCCGTTAATAAGGATTGTCCCAAACCTAATGAAATTTATACTATGATTTCCGAGAAAATCAAAGACAAACTAAATTCTGAAAAAATAACCGCAATTATTCATGATTTACAAGATAAGTCAAAAAAGATGGCGGAATTATGCATATCCGTGTTGACACGCAGTTAAAATATGGTATAATAAACATTATGAAAAAATTATCGGCACTCGTTATATTATTCGTTACTATTTCGACAGTATTTTATGGTTTTTTTTCGCTCGTTACGAAAAATCTATCCAATTCACTTTCTGAACTTTCCGAGCGGGTTGAAATAGTTGCATTTATTGACGACAAATTAAACGATAATCAGAAAAATGAACTTATCAAAAAAATTGAAAATATAGAAACAATTGACAGGATAAAATATACTTCAAAAACAGAAGCAATGGATGAATTCAGAAAAAATCCCGAGTTTGCCAAGCAAATAAAAATTTTAGAAGAAAACCCGCTGCCCGCAACTATTGACATCTACTTAAAAAAAAGAGAACCGGAAACTGTAAAAAAAATTGCCGAAGAAATAAAAATACTTAACGGTGTTGAAGATATCTATTACACTTCAATTGAAGCGGAAAATCTGCTTACCATAAATAAAACATTTAATATTTTGAGCAGATGGTTTAACTTAATATTTGTTATATTCGCTGTTATTTCAGTTGTTTTGTTATCATTTACTGTGCAAAGTAAAAAAATATTTTTTGGTATATTTGACGCTCTTATAAGCGGAGGAATCGGTTTTTATATTTTATATTTGATGCATAAACACATTTTTATTCAGAGTTTCAAAACCCCTGTTTTTTTTAGTAAATCGGAAATTTTAATAAGTTCTTTCATTCTTATAATTATATGCCTTGTAGTAAGAATTCCGAAAAATGTTAGAGAAAAATAGAAATTCAGAGTGGTTATGTGGTTATGTGATTAAGTGGTTAGTTGTGTCCTTGCTTTTACTTATCCACTTACCCACTTATCCACTTATTCACTGCCTTTATGCTTCCGATTACGATAAACAGATAAAAACATATAAGCAAAAAATAAAAAAAAGCAGGACAGAACTAATCGGCGTTCAGTCGGAAATTTCTCATAAAGAAAATAACATAAAAACCATTAAGAAGAAGGAAGCATCTCTTGAAACGCAACTTGAAAATATTATAAGAAAACTTGAGACAACAAAAGCCGAACTGCTTAAAACAAAAAGAGCAATAAAAAACCAGCAAAAGTCAATTGATATGCTAAAAATAAAATTGGAAATCGCAAAATCTGAAACGGTCAGATGGAAAAATATATTAAAAAAGGAATTGCGATTTGCATATAAATATGGGGTGGGCAGACCAATTACCGACCAGCATCCAGCAAGGATAATACTTTCTTCAAATTCGTCCGCCGATATGGTTAAGCGATATAAGTTTCTTCAGTTATTAGCACGACAGAAATTATTTATTTACACTCAAACAATAAAAAACGTTCAAGAATATGAAACAATCAAAATAAAACTTGAAACCGAAATGAGCGGGCTAAAAGAACTTGAAGAAAAGAAAAAAAATTCCGAACAATTATATGCAAGACAAAAAAAAGAAAGGGGAAAATTATTGTCAACAGTAATTAAAAAACGGGTCTTTTACGAGCAAGAGATCGCAAACCTGCGGGATTCGGAAACGATGCTTTCGGAGTTAATAAAACTTTTAGAAAAAAAAGCGACCGAAACGGCTAAACAAAAAGAGGAAGAACGCTTATCCCGTCTAAAAATGTCAAAAAAGAAAGGTATTATTTCATGGCCTCTTGAGGGTGCGCCGGCAGAATTAAGAAATAATCTAACTGCAACTTTCGGCAAGCAGAAACATCCGGAACTTGATACCTGGGTTATAAATAACGGTATCAGAATTAAATCAACACTTGGACAAAATATCGTAGCAGTTGACAAAGGAAAAGTTGTGTTTGCCGGCGATTTTAAGTCCTACGGAAAAATGGTTGTCATTGACCATTCCGGCGGATTTTACACAGTTTATGGTAATCTTGACAAAATAAATGTTAAAGATGGGCAGGACATTCAGAAAGATGAAATTATCGGTGTCGTCGGTATTTCCGTCTATTCGCAGGATGCATCGCTGTATTTTGAATTCCGCAAAAACGGTGTTCCGCAGGACCCGCTTATGTGGTTGAAATAAATATCGCTCGGGAACAAATATTCCCACGGGGACTCCCTGCGGTCGCTTTGAGACGCTCCTTTGTAGTCGCTCTGCAATTTGCCCCTAAAGGGA
>PEVQ01000200.1 GCA_002780205.1 Elusimicrobia bacterium CG06_land_8_20_14_3_00_38_11 | reverse complement strand
CCTCGGAAGTCCTTCCCACAGCGATGTCAGAACAAAAACATCAAAAATTTTTATAATTTCGTTTGTATCTTTTCGCCATCCGGTAAGAATCACATTTTTTTCCAAATTCAATTTCTTGATTTCGGCTTCAATTCGCTTTCGTAAAACGCCGTCGCCGACAAGTATAAATTTTGCGTCAGGTTTTTCAGCACACACCGATTTCGCGGTTTTTATAAAATCAAGAGGTGCTTTTTGTTTCTTAAAGCAGGCAATCATTCCCACGATATGTTCATTTTTTAATCCGAATTCCTTTTTCTTTTTTTCAAAGTCAATATCTATCTGATAGTCCTGCAGTTTTATTCCGCTTCGTATCATTGTATACTGTAATTCATTCCCGATTTTGTTTTTCAATCCTTTAGAAATATTTTCGTAAGAGACAGCAACAAGTTTATCCGTAATTTTTGCCGTAAGGCGTTCAGCAAGAATATAAATTTTCCTGACGAAATAATTTTGTTCATCGTTAAAACCAAAGCCGTGAAAAGTATGAATTATTAATGGCACTTTTGCATAATACGCAGCCCACCGTCCAATAATTCCTGCTTTAGACGAATGTGTATGGACGATATCCGGCTTTTCTTTTTTCAGGATTTTATAAATTTTTATAAAAGCAATCAAATCATAAAACGGGCAAATTTCCCGCATCAATTCTTTCACAAAGTAAATTCTTATATTTTTTGTTTGAGCGTCTAAAATACCCCCTTTCCCGCAGAGCAGCATAACATCAAATTTATTTTTATCAAGATGTTCACAGGTGTAAAGCGTATTTTCCTGTGCACCTCCGAGTTCCAAAAGAGTAATGATATGGACAACCTTTATTTTAGCCATTTAGTTGTTTCCTTACCTTCTAAAATTGCATCTTCCATTGTAGAGTATTTCCAGCCACCAAATCTGCCGATGGAAAATATGAAATTTTTCCGTAGGTAGTTGCGAATTGTTTCAAGTGAGGATTTTCTATTTTTATCGTAAATTACATATGCATACGGAATATCCAAAATGCATTCAGAAATTATTTTATCGGACGATTTCAATATTTTTGCGGATTTTAATTTGCCGATGGTTTTTTTAAGCATTTTTTCTTTGCTGGTTTTCCGGTTTCTGTAAGAAATTTCTATGTACATTGAAGATGTTCCTTCGGGGCAGAGCGATTCCGAAAAATTACGATAAAATCCTGCACGATAAAAATTGAATTTTTTTTCCGGAAAATATATCCAGTGTTTATTAGAAATATTTTTTCTTTTTATGCCAAGATTTATATTCAATACCGATGTCCACTTTAATTTCTTTGATGCCTTTTTTACATTTTCCGGCACACCTTTGATAAGTTTAACAATTTCCGGCAGAGGTATTGTAGATACGAGATTTTTATATTTCATCTCGCCGCTATTTGTTTTAACAATTTTTTTTGAGATGTCTATTGATGATATTTTTACGTCAGTTTTTATTCCGGGAATATTTTTTTTTAACTCATCAATAAGCGACTGTATACCGCCCATTTTGGGATAAAAAAAAGTGGCGTTATAGCCGATTTTTTTGTTGTTGTCGGTAAAAGCACCCGTTATTACTTCTTGTAAAGTCGGTTGCGGGACATAATTGCCCAACCAGTCGCATGTCAACTTCTTTATATCTATTCTCCAAAGTTTTTCATTATAGGGAATCATAAAGTATTTTGATATGCCGTTGCCGAAAGTTTTTAAGCACCAATCGTAGAAACAGAATTGAGAATTGAGAATTGAGAATTGAGAATTAAGGAGTTTTGCTTCTACAAAACCTTCTATGCATTCGTAAATTATTTTTTCCGGCAGTCCGAAAAGATTTGCCTGAAAGGGATATCGTGTGAAAACATTATTTGAATAAATCCATGAATTACGATTTTTTAAAGCAAGATTTTTTTTCAGTAATTTCCTGACAAGTTTTTTTACATATTTGCTTTTTATGTGGAGAAGATGGCCGGTGTAATCATAGATAAAACCATTTTTATCGGTGACGGATTTACACAATCCGCCGACGAGATGTTCTTTTTCTAAGATAACATATTTTTTATTTTTTAAGTGATATGCAACGGATAAACCCGCGATTCCGCCGCCAAGTATTACGGTATCAATTTTCATTTTATCATCATTTTCCGCCGGAGCGAGCAAGAAATTTATAAGGAACCTTGAGCCTGCCTGCCGGTAGGCAGGCCTGCCTGCCGGTAGGCAGGGAGTGACTATTTTTTCCAAGAGCGACGAATAGAGCGACCGCAGGAAGTCCCTTTAGGGGCGAAATCTGACAGGGCGGTCGGATGAGTGACCGAAGGGAATCCCTTTAGGGACTTTTCCGACAAATTTGCTTGCAAGCGACCTTTACTCCATTTTTATTTTAGAAAGTTTCCATCCGCCAAAAAGAGATATAGCAAATATTAGTATGTAAATTACAATTGCAACAAGCAGTTGAACCCTTGAAATAACAAAAGCAGCAAAACTTAAAATTACGGAAATCAGCCAGATTAAAATTACGACATTTTTTCTGGTTAATCCTACTGCTTCAAGACGGAGTGCAAAGTGGTCTTTGCTTCCCAAAAACGGCGACTTACCTAATCTTGCTCGCAGGTACATCACATAAAATGTGTCAAAAATAGGAATGCCGAGAATAAGAATCGGCGAATAAAGTGCTACATTATTGATTTTCGTGTAAGATGTTCCCAGTGACAAGGCGGCTAGAGCAAAACCGAGAAACATACTGCCCGTATCACCCATAAAAATTTTTGCTTTTGGAAAATTATATTTAATAAAACCGAAAATTCCGCCCGCGATTGCCGCTGCCGCAAAATTAACATATATTTCTTCCGTCGGAAGCGCTATGAAAAGAAATGTCATCGCTGCTATAAACGAGATGCCGGATGCAAGACCATTCATTATATCAATAATATTTATTGCGTTTATAATTCCGACCACCCAGAGTATTGTAAGAATATCCGCGAGATACTGCGGCTGAACAAATTTTATTCGTATGTCAAAATTGATTAAAATAATTGCAACGACTATCTGCCATAAAAATTTTGCTTTGAAACCGATAGTTTTTAAGTCATCAATCAAACCGACTATTATGATAAAAGTTGCTCCGATTATAATTCCCCGCAAAGACCTTAATGTGCCCGTCGGAAAATTTGTGATATGTCGGATGATAAAAAGTGAAGTTACAAAACCGAAAAATATCGCAAGCCCCCCGAGATATGGTGTGGCGACCTTGTGCGTTTTAACCGGTGTTTTCGGACGATCTATAATATCATATTTTTTAGCAACAAGTATTAAAATCGGCGTTGTAATTATTGCTATTATGAAAGATATTAAAAACGAATAGAGATAAAAAATCATTTGATTAATTTTTCCAGATTTTTAATTTTGCTTAATGCAATACCGACCCAGATACTCTCGGAATAATTTGCCACAAGAAGTTTATATGTCCTTATAGCGAGCGTCCAGTCCTTTAATTCTTCATAACATTGTGCGATATAATATTGCGCATAATCGGTGTATTGAAAGTCGTTATAATTCTCAAGAAATTTTTTGTATGCGATTATTGCCTCGGGATATTTCTGTAATTTTCTGTAAGTTTCTCCCATCTTGAACTGCGCATTTCCCGCATGTCTATGAAGAGGATATTTATCGGCAAGTTGAGAATAATAATTCAGCGACGTATTGTAATCGGATTTTTTGAAAAAGAAAATATCGCCCAAAAAATAGCAGGCATCTCCGGCGAGTTTTGATTTTTGATATGCCGTTATAATGGATTTGAGTTGTTCTATCGTTTTGTCAAAATCCTGAACTTCAAAATATTTTTCTGCAAGTGCATATTTTTTTAGTACGGTCTCTTCATTAGGATAAGCGGATTTTATAAGTTTTATCCGTGCATTCACAACCTTTATCCATTTGCTTGACGGATATTCTCTTGACAGTTGTTCATAAAATTTTATTGATTCCATGAAATTAAAATAATCAAAAAAATGAAGATTGCCGAGTTTGAATAAGACATCGTCCATTTTTTCAAACTGCGGATATTTTTTCGTTAATTCAATATATATATCCTTTAATTTTTTCAGTTCCGTTTCTGATTTATCTATTTTTCTAAAGTAATACTCTGCTATAAGATATAGCCCGGCGGCTTTTTTAGATTTTTCCGTAAATTTATTTATAACATTTTCATATTCAATTATTTCTGTTTTCCCCGGCATTTTTTCTGCATCAATCAACCGTTTAATTCTTTTAATTTTTTCAGAATTTTTTTTCCGAAGATTTAATTTATAAATAAAAATCCCGCAAATAATAAAAATAACTACAATTAATGATACGTTCATTTTTTTATACTGTAGACGAAAAGTCCTTTATTTTCATATAATAAATTTAAGTATTTTTTTTTGAAGATATTTGTAATTCTAATTGACTGTTCCGTAAAATCGTTCGGTCGGAACCCGTTTTTAAGCCGTTCATATTCCTGTTCACTCCAGAATATATTTGTAAAGCCGAAAAGTTGTAATTTAATTAAAAGTTCTTCCGCCGTTTTTGAATCGTTTGCCATCTCCGTAAAAATGTCAGGGTCAAAAGGACTGCTTGCCACCGTTTGAAAATTCGTATAATAATTTCTTGCTTCGCCTACAAAAAGTGTTTTTGAATTAGCGTCAAATGTCTCATTCATAAATTTCACGGCAGGATAAAAATTATTCGGATTAAGAACCTTTGAAGAAAGATAATCATCCTTTGTTATATTTCCGAATAATTGAGGCAAAGGAGAAATAAAATTTTGTATAAATATCAGGACGGCAAAATTAGATATTATTATAACAGACAAAATGATTTTTACAATGTTTTTAACAATGCTCTGTTCATTGATAAACTTAAAAATGCAGACAGAAAAAACAACCGCTGCAATCGGAAATATTGGAATAAGAAAACGCAAAACCTTTGCAGATACAGACCAGAAAAAGGAATATAAAATTAAATAAATAAATGATATTTTTGTAAGTTTGTCCGTTTTTGTTATCAGAAACAAAACCGGCAAAAAAACAAGATAAAACGGTCCTATAATATCAAAGCCCCCGCCGAATTTAACTCCCTCCATTGTTACATTCCATGGTAAATTAACAAAATCAGCAAATCCTGATGTTCCGTGTTGAGCAACATGAGATAGATATTTTTGTATATAATCAGGTGCATTGCCGAAGATATAAAACGGAAAAACCGGATTTCCTGTAAAAATATAATTTTTAACAAGCCATGGCAAAAAAACCAGAAATGCAGACGACACGAATAATATTATCTTTGAAAAAATATTCTCTCTTTTTGATACGGCTGTATAAAAAATTATTAAGATAAAAATTATCGTGGAAATTCCGGCAGTGTATTTTATTCCCAGGGAAAATCCGACAAGCAATCCGGATAAAACCAGCCATTTGTTTTGTATTGTTTCCATCCATTTCATAAGAGAAATAAAACTTAAAAAAAGATAAAATGTAAGCCCTAAATCAATGTATGTTCCGGATGCCAGCATAACCACTGCCGGAGTTATCGCAAAAATCAAAGATGCAAAAATTGATATTTTACCGTCATATTTTTCCCGTAAAAATCCGTATATTGATAATGTTATCAGAGGAAAGAAAACAAAATGTATAAGGTTGGCAAGAATATCATCGCATAAAATAATTGCCATAGTATAAAGCATTTCAATGTTTTGCGGAAAGTTTGAAAAAAGATTTGATTCAATTTTAATTATCCGGTGATTTTTTACATATTGCAAGGGGATTGCAAGATGATAAACCAAGGAATCGTAAAATGTCGGCGGTGTTAACGCACCGACGAAAGAAACTGCAAAAAAAATAAAGAAAGTTACGGTTAAAAACATTCCCCGAAACTTTGGTTCGGGTATTTTTAGGTTTTTTCGGCATAAATTTTTTTTTAGTGAGAAAATAAGTAAAATTAAAAATAGAATATAAAAAACCGGTTTATATAAAAATCCGAAGATGCCGAGAAAAAATGTAATTGTTGAAAGTAATGCGAGCCCGCATCCAATAGAAAAAGGTATTGTTAGACATGTTGATAAAGATGAATCAAATTTATTTAGCAGAAAATTTCCAGTTTCAAACGAGATTAAAAGCAAAACAATTAAAAAAAACAATTCCGAAAAACGTTGCGCAAAATTAGGCAGTGGAAATCTTAAAAAATATGAAGAAATAATGATTGCTATCCAGCAAAATGTAAGAGTATAAAATATTTTCCTTGTCATTTTTTTAACGTAGATTACGCAGATTATTAACGGCGATTACACAGATGACACGAAGTGTCACCCTGAGTGAAACGAAGGGTCTCGTCTTTAATACCGAGATTCTTCGCCTTCGGCCCAGAATGACCTTTCAGGTCATCTGTGTTCATCTGTGTAAATCTGTGGTTTCACTTTTTTTGGTAAAAATTTGTTGATGAAACAATCTGTATTTATGAAATAAAAATTTTAACAAAAAAAATAAAGCAGAAAACCCGTATTTGCAACTTCTTAAAAAATTTATGGATGATGCTTCGGAAAAATATTTTGCGGGCACCGGTATGTCGCCGATTTTTAATTTACAAGCCACCGCCTCAATCAAAAACTGCTGGTCAAAAACAAAGTCATCGGAATTATCTTCCCATCGTATTGTTTCCAAGACCTTTTTTGAGTATGCGCGAAAACCGGAATGGAACTCACCAAGATTTTGACCGAGTAAAAAGTTTTCAAGAATTGTAAGAAATCTGTTCGCGACATATTTATATAACGGCATTCCGCCCGAAAGTGCTTCCCATCTCGTCCTGATTCTGTTCCCCAAAACTACATCGCAAATATCGTCGGCAACAATTCCGGCAATATATGGCGTCAGCCGTGCATCATACTGATAATCAGGGTGAATCATAACAATTACATCTGCCATGTTTTCTAATGCTTCATGATAACATGTTTTTTGATTTGCTCCATAGCCCATATTTTTTTTGTGAATGATAGTTTTTAGTCCGAGTGATTTTGCAATTTCAACCGTTTTGTCCGATGAGTTGTCGTCAACAAGAATTATATTGTCCACTATATGTTTAGGAATGTCCCTGAAAGTTTTTTCAACCGTTTTTTCGGCGTTGTATGCCGGCATCACTACCACGATTTTTTTATTATTTATCATTTTAGTTTATATATTTTTATCGTCGGGTTTTGGAATTCACCTGCCGATTCTTTTGATATTTCGTAAATTTTATTTCCATATTTTCCTAAATTTTTTGTAAATATTTCCGGATCCGAATGCAGAGAACTTGTAATTACAAAATCAAATTTTTTTTGTATTTCAAGAAATCCCCCGGTTTTTATTTTATCATGCCAATCAATCGTTGTAATATAATTATCGTTTGGGAATTCCGGGCAAAACGGTCCCCGTAGTATTTTTGATTTTCCCGGAATATTTTCAATAACCCATTCTCTTGCAACAACCCTTGTGTCTTTTTGAGACAGTAAAGTGTCTGTTTTTATAATTTTCGGAAGAGTAGTGATTAAAAACAATGCTATGGCAAATGAAAACAAATACTTATTTTTAATTCTACTAATTACCGTTGCAGATATTATAGCAAAAAACGGATAAAGTGCAAGTATGTAGCGGCCCGGTAAAGTTTGCCATGTTCCAAAAAATAGCAAAAAAATTAAAATAATTATAAGTAAAAATATATGTTGTTTTGTGTGTTTTAAGATTAAATAAATAAATCCGGCAATGGTTGATAATGAGAAAAAATAACCTAAGCTGTTGAAAATATCAAAATTGTTTGAAATTGAAGAAAAGGGAATTGCTTTTCCTAATCCGATAATCACAGATAATCTGTCAAAAAATCTACTCAAAAATCCGGCGTAATCTATAAAAGCAAAAGGACAACCGATGAAAAAAGCCGTTATTACCGCAAGAAAAGAGAATCCGACATATTTTTTATTTTTCCATCCGAATAAAACTATTGCTAAAAAAATAATTCCGCCGTAATATTTTGTAGCGATAGAAAGCCCGCAAAAAAATCCAGCCAGAAGATATGATTTTAAGTCATTTTTTGTATAAATGTCCCAGACAAAAAATGCGGAAAGTAGCGTAAAAAATACCGCAGCGATATCGGTCGTTGCGTAGTGTGAACTTAAAATATGTTGCCAATTTAACGATAAAAAAAGTGCGGATAGAAGTCCAGTTTTCCTATCAAAAAGTTTTTTGGCAAAAATATAAACAAAGTAAATCGTTACAATTGAAAAAACAACGGTAAGTATTCTGCCAATTAAAATGAAAGGCACCGGGTTTGAGTTATAAAATGCAATAAAATTGCTAATTGATTCGAATTTACCGAAGATGAAGCCGGCAATAAAATATAAAAGGTAGCAAAAAAAAAGCAGATATAAATAAAGGGTCGGATAATCAAAAAACGGGTTCGGATTGAAATCACCGGTAAAAAATCTCATCGTATAAAAAATAACAACAGATTCATCTATGTGTCCGTATCGCAGAGGAACCGCAAAATTTATTCCCCAAATTCTAACTACAGCAGATATTGAAAGTATTAACCAAATTAAATTCATATTGTAATTATTTATAAGTTGCTCGTCGGAAGTTATAGTACAAATGTACTATAATGGCTTGAGACCTCTGGCCACCCGCCTTTTGACTTTAGTTTGCGAATATCTGAAACTTAATTTGCCTGTCTGTTTAAGTTTTTTCAAATGGTATTGAACAGAAGATAAGGATTTGAATCCAAATTTTTTAGCGATTTCTCTAATAGTCGGAGGGCTTTTGCGTTGCTTTAAGGATTGTTTAATAAATTTTAATAATTTTTTATAGTCCATAATTGCTGTAAATTTTATCAATAGCGTTTATCATTTTTTCAACAGAGAACTCAGTTGCTTTTGTTTTTGAATTTTCGGAAAAATGGTGATAACAATAATGGTCTTGGGAAATTGATAAAATTGTATCCGCAAAACTTTCAGGAGATTTTGATTTTATTAAAAGCCCGGTTTTTTGATGCTCTACAACTTCCGAAATACCGCCGACATCAGATGCGATGACGGGTACACCATATGACATCGATTCAAGTGCCGCCTGCGGGAACGATTCTTCTTCAGACGGAAGAAGCAAAATGTCAATTGAATCATAAACATCTTTTAAATTTGTCTGCCAGCCGGGAAATTTAACGGAATTTTCTAATTCTAAATTCTTAATTCTTAATTCTAAACTCTGCCTTTCCGGACCGTCTCCATAAATAAAGAACTTTATTTTATTGTTTTTTTCATAAACGATTTTTGCGATTTCCGGAATTAAATAAACACCTTTTTCTTTGTGGAGTCGGCCGATGTAAGCGACAGTAAAAAATGAAGCGGTTAGCGGTTGGCGGTTAGCGGTTAGCGGTTGAGACAGGGCGCCATTATATACAACAACAATTTTCTGTGATGGTATTTTTTCACGAGTTATTAAAATATTTTTTGCGGCGTAAGAATTGGCAATTATTAAATTGCAATAGTGTGAAGTTATTTTATCAAGCCAGATATGATAAAATTTTTTCCAGCCGTCTATACTTCGCTGGCTTGAAATTATTACCGGCGTCCCGGCGATTCGTCCAGCTACCCGACCGAGAATATTTGCACGGTAAAGATGCGTATGAATGATTTGAATTTTTTTTTCTTTTAGATATTTTATGAGCGAAAAAAAATTAAATTTTATTACAGGAATTCCAAGTTTTTCAATCTCATCGGCGATTTGTCCCCTTTCTTTTAAGTAACCGACAGAGAAATCATATTTATTTTTTAGATTTTCCAAAACCGCCAGCAAAAACTTTTCAGTCCCGCCAATATTTAAACTCGTAATCAAATGAA
Organism: Elusimicrobia bacterium CG06_land_8_20_14_3_00_38_11; assembly: GCA_002780205.1. Classification (GTDB taxonomy): domain Bacteria; phylum Elusimicrobiota; class UBA8919; order UBA8919; family UBA8919; genus UBA8919. The sequence continues at coordinate 2,081 of PEVQ01000200.1, read as the reverse complement.
AGATATTATGTTTTGAAGTCATCTTTGATAAACTTTTAAAAGTTTAGTAACTATAACATCCCAGGAAAAATTTTTAATTACATAATTGTATCCATTCTCTGCTATTTGCTTAGCAAAATCATAATTATCCCTGATAAACAATATCTTTTTTACCAGTTCTAAGGGGTCTTTTTCTGGAACTAAAAAGCCAGTAACATTATCCTTAACTATATCAACAACACCACCAACATTAGAGGCGATAACAGGCTTTTTATACATTAACGCTTCAATTATTACACAACCCAATCCTTCTGTATCTCCTCTTTTATCTGTAATTGATGGAAATACAAAAATATCACATTCCTTATATTCATTTACAAGGTCTGGGATAGGAACCTCTCCTTTTAGTATAATATATTTTTCCAACCCATTTTCTAAAATAAACTTTTTTACCAATTCTTTCTGATAACCTTCACCAATTATTGTTACTGATACGGGAATTCGCCTTTCAGTTAAATTTTTTATAGCCTCAAGAAAATAAAGTATACCTTTTCGTTCTATCAATCTACCTACAAATAATAATTTCAATATTTTAGATTTATTTTCATTAGGATATGAAACTTCAGTTATAATATTATCTGGCAGAGATGAACTAAATGGAATTATACTTACTGGTGATTTAAATTTTAATTCATTCTTGATGAGATTTTCAGTAAAAGAAGAAATTGTTACAATATGGTCAGCAAACAACATAAAAAAATTAAACAATGTTTTAATAAATCTATTTCTAATAAGCAACATTTCCGAAGCATAAAAATGGTAAACAAGTTTAGCACCTGTTAAATATTTGCCAATAATTCCAAAAATTGCCTGTGGGAATGGCCAGTGGACTGTAATAACATCAAATTTGTTTTTACGAAAGTAAAAGAAAGAATTAAGACAACCGCTGAATATATAACAAATAATAAGAATTTTATACTTCAGTTCATTAAGCCGCGCAGAAGAACTTTCTTCATGAGTTAGTTTTTCGGAAGATTTAAAAAAATATCTGAATCTGTAAATAGGAATCCCATCTATAAGTTTTTGTTTTATTCCATTATAAGACGGAGCAAATACGGAAACTTCAACACCCATTTTTTTCAATTCTTTTGCTGTTTTTAGAAGCCAGGGTGCGGAAGTATCACCAATATATCTCGGAAATGAAGAAGTTATAAAACATATCTTCATATTTTTTCACATATAGCAAACAAATCTAAACCTCTTGTTTCATCGTTGGAAATAAAAAAATCCTTTGTGTTATATTTGTTTTTAAAATTCCTTTCCTTTTGAGAATAATCTTTTAAATTATTTATAAAACTAAACATTTGAATAACTTTTCTTTTCATATTATATGATATAAGTTTTCTCAAATTCAGTAAGTCACAGGTTTGTACTAAAGATGCTAATTTTGCTAATTTCAATTCTGTATTGTATATTTCAAGAGGAGCATTTATATAACTGACCTTTACTTTATTAAAGATTGTTTCTAATAAATCCTCAAATTCATCCTTATCATATTCTCTAATATGAAACTGATACCAGGGTTTCTGCCCGGGTTTTAGACGATATTTTTTATTTGGAGTTGTGAAAATAAGTTTTCCTTTGTCTTTTAGCACTCTATAAACCTCTGAAATAAATTTAATATCATCTTCTATATGCTCTATTACCTGAAAACTGATTACTGCATCAAATCTGTTATTGTCAAATGGTAATTTATTACCATCATAACTTAAAAATTTTAAATTATTTGAACTGTACTTTTTAGTAGCATGCTGTATAGCGAAACTGTTATTGTCAATAGCTATTACCTCTTTAGAATATTTTGCTAAAAGATTTGCCCCATATCCTTCTCCACATCCAATTTCAAGCACTGTAAATTCAGCTGGCAACATCTGGCAGACGGTTTCATAGGCAAATAAATGTCTGATGTAAAGCATATATTCATATCTTGTTTTGATATTTTCTGGAACTACTCTTTCTCCATTTGCTATTTTTTTAACCATTGTTTATTTGTAATTTAAGAAGAAAAAAATTGATTGTATAAGAAGCAAAAATAATTATAT
>PEVQ01000174.1 GCA_002780205.1 Elusimicrobia bacterium CG06_land_8_20_14_3_00_38_11 | reverse complement strand
TTTGTCTCCAAAAATTACTTTATGTACATCATCGGTTTAAGTTTTAATAATTCCCTTTTTTTATTAAGATGCTCTATGATTAATTTTGCCGCTTTGAGCGGGTCGGGCTCAAATGCAAATTTCCCGCCGACGGTATTTTCAATATCGTTTGTTAAGTACTCTGTCAGATTTTTTCCACCCATAACAGGAAGCGGAAGCCCTAAAACTGTATAAATTCCGGATACGACGGCATAAAATCCGATGCTGACTGCTTTTTCGGACATCCATTCGGGCGCCGCGGCGGCAACGGGCAAGTCGGAAATATCCTCACCCAATCCTCCCTCTGTTATAACATTGCAAAGTGTTGTCAAAATTCTTGAAATATCTACGCAGGAACCCATATGCAAAACAGGCGGGCAACCAACCGCCTCACATATTTCTTGTAATCCTTTACCCGCATATTTTTTTGCGGCCTCCGGAAGAAGTAATCCTGCTTTCGCAGAGGCAATTGCGGAACATCCTGTTGTAACAACCAGAACGTCATTTTTTATCAGTTCCTTTGTAAGTTCAATGTGCGCCCAGTCGTGTTTAACCTTCGGATTATTACAACCCACAATTCCGACCGCGCCGCGCAGACGCCCGGAAATTATTGCATCATTGAGCGGCCGATAAGTTGCCCTGTATTTCCCGCCGAGCATCTTAAAAACATATTCAGATGTAAAACCCGCTATAAGTTCCATTTTTTCTTTCGGGATATTTACAAGTTCCTTTTTTCTGTTTTTGTAATTTTCAATTGCGAGCCGAACAATTTTTTTTGCTATCGGAAGCGCTTCTTCCTCTGAAAACTCTATGTGTTCAACACCCGGAAATTTTGCTTTTGGTGAAGTTGAAACAACCTTCGTATGAAAACAACCCGCAATTTTGCCCAACGACGGCATCACACACTGGACATCGGTAATAAACACCTCAACTGCGCCTGTGATGATGGCAAGTTCCTGCTGTAAAAAATTACCCGCAATTGGTATTCCTCTTCTCATTAAAATTTCATTTGCTGTACAGCATATACCCGCAAGGTTTATTCCTTTTGCACCATAACTTTTTGCAAGTTCCAAAAGTTCTTTATCCTGTGAAGCGGTAACTATCACATCCGAAAGTGTCGGTTCGTGTCCGTGAACAATTATATTTACTTCATCTTCTTTTAAGACGCCGAGATTTGAGACGGAACGAACCGGAGTCGGGGAACCGAATAAAATATCCTGCAGGTCGGTGGCAATCATACTTCCGCCCCAGCCGTCGGAAAGTGAGGCACGCATTCCCTGCTGGATCAGGTTCTCGTAGTCGTTGTCAACGCCGATATGTGTTCTGTGCATAATTTCAACAACTTCTCTGTCAATTCCCCTCGGTGTGAGTTTATTTTTTCTCCATATTTCCTGCCTTTTTTTAGGTGCCCGTTTTGTAAACTGTAACTCGCCGTACTGCTGCCCGAACTCGGCAAAACATTTCTCCGCAACATCATGGGCGATTTCTTCTATTTTTCTGTTTTCTGTTTTTATGTTCAGTTCCTTCGCCAGATCAAAAAGTTTTTCCTTACCTTTGATTGCATACCCTTCCGTTTTCCCTTCGGAAGTTGCAAGAAGCGTATGAGCAACATCCCTGCCGTGGTCGGAATGCGCCGCAGCACCGCCAGCAATCATCCTTACAAGATTTCTTGCTGCAATCGTGTCGGCGTTTGCCCCGCATATTCCTTCTTTAGCACCTTCACCAAAAGGGTCAATTCTGCAGGGACCCATCACACAATTTCTACAACATACCCCAAGTTGTCCAAACCCACATTCCGGCTGCATCGCCTCAAACCTGTCAAATACCGTAGAAATATTTCTGTCGCAGGCAACACACAGGGTTTCTTTTACCGACGAATCAGCACTTTTTTCATTATTCATTTATTTTCCTCCAGATAAGATATAATTTTTTCCATTTCTTTATCTAAAATTTTGTTATCACTATCTATTACACCCCGATTTTTTTCCAATTCAGTGTTGTAGGGGATAAACAGAACGATATTTTCGGAAAATTTATTTGTAATAAAATCCCTGTCTCTATCATTATGGATTTTATTTGCGATGAGTAAAACTTTTTTTATATTCAACTGTTTTGCAAGCGTCAGAATTCTTTTTGTCGTTTCAATACTTGAAAATGACGGTTCTGTTATTATCAGCATTACATCAACGGCTGAAGCGGTGCCGCGGGACAAATGTTCAATCCCCGCCTCCATATCCATAATAACAACTTCGTTTTCTTTTAATAACAAATGCGAAATTAGCGATTTAACGAATGCGTTTTCAGGACAGAAACAGCCTCCTTTGGCGGGTTTCATCTTTCCCATTAACATCAGGTGAACTCCGTTATGCTCAACTGAAAATTTTTCCGGTATATCGGAGACATCCGGGTTCATCTTGAAAAAAGGGACGGAGCCGCTATTTTTTGTAAGAGTTCGTTCCTGAATAATTTCTTTAAGTTCTACGATTGGTTGAAGTTTATCGGGATAAGGATAGCCCAGAATTGTCGCAAGATTGGCATCGGGGTCGCAATCAATAAGCCAAACATCCTTTCCTTTTTTACTTAAAAAAATAGATAGAGAAGCAGATATGGTTGATTTCCCGGCACCGCCTTTTCCCGTTACAGCAATTTTACTCGTTTTACTTATCACAGTTTTGATTTTATCAAACTGACGGCTATTTGTCAAGGGCTTTTCTTTCACTTTGGAAAATTTTTATCTTTTCAGATATTTTTTACCGTTGACATCCGCAAATTTTTAACAGTTGCCGTTTACTTCCTCTCCTCTGTCAATCGCTGCAACAAGCAGTTTCAAATTCTTGAAGTGCATTGTTATATTGAGACCGTTGAAAACCCCCTATTTTGTCATTCTGAGCCTGCCTGCCGGCAGGCAGGTGGTAGCGAAGAATCTCGTCTTCCGACGATAAATCAGACCCTTCATTTCATTCAGGGTGACAAATAATTGGCTTTTTCAACAATATCAACATACATCCCGATTACGGCACCTTAAAAAAAGATTTTAACTTATAATTCCCTGTGGCTTGCCGCAAGGAGCATTCATTGAATTA
>PEVQ01000153.1:3296-5668 GCA_002780205.1 Elusimicrobia bacterium CG06_land_8_20_14_3_00_38_11 | reverse complement strand
GGCAGGGGAAGTGAGTGAAGTTTTTGTTGCAGAAGTTTCTTGTCTATGATTTTTGTTTTATATGTAGCAATTTTCACTGGCGAAATCGCTCTGCTTAATGCTATACGGACAACTTCCGAATTCTTTTCCTTACAAAGTATCAGTCCTACCGACGGATTTTCAGTTTCAAGTTTATTTTGTTCATCCAACGATGCAAGATAGAACTGCATTTTGCCGATATATTCGGGCTTGAATTTACCAATTTTTAATTCAACCGCTACCAAACATCTTAATAACCGATGGTAAAATAGCAAATCAATTTTATAATCCTCGCCACCTACAGCAACCGGATATTCCTCGCCCACAAATGCAAAATATTTGCCGAATTCAAGAAAAAACTGTTTTAGATTTTGGACTATTGCTTTTCTTAAATCCTTTTCCGCAAATTCATCTTTTAAACCAAGAAGGTCAAACATATACTCGTCTTTGAAATGTTTTAGAGGTTCTTTTTCTTTTGTCTTTGGGACCAACGTATCCGTCTTTTTAGATAACATATACCTTTCATACAACGACGAGTCAATCTGCCTTTCCAATTCTCTGAAACTCCATTTTTCATTTATACAGGTTTTGAGATAAAACTCTTTTTCTTCTATCGCTTTGGTCTGATGTAAAATAAGAATGTTGTGAGACCAGGGTAATTCTCTCAACAGTGTTGAGAGTTTTGAGTTATCCTTATAAGTCTCATACATCTGTTTCATTCTCCACAAATTCTGTCCTGAAAATCCTTTCATATCCGGCAATCTCATATGTAAATCACCGGACATTTTTTCTACGATACCCTCGCCCCATTTGGCAACTTCTATTTTTTCATAGACACTCTTACCAATATACCAATACAATTCTACAAGTTGCCTGTTCGCTGTTTGATATACATTCTGGCGGGTCTGTTTAATTTTTCCAACAAGAGCGACAATAAAATCCTGATATTCCTTACTTTTGACAATATCTTTGCTCATTTTTTAACCTTTCTTTAAGGCGCCAATTCGGCTCCTTAAATTTTTCTTCTTCATATTGGTTTTGTTATACTTTTACAAAACAAAAAGTCAAGGCAACTTTAACTCTTATCGTTTATTATATTTTCGGCGAAAATTTGTTATTATCTGACAGGTATGCTATGATAGAAAACTCACCACCGACTAAACTCAGATGCTAATTTTTCTACTGCTTTTTGAACCGGGGCGGAAAGACATTCGCCGAAGCGGGTTGATTTTGGCTGGATTCCGATGAAAACTATCTTCGCTTTCGTCTCTTCTTTTATATAATCAACGAACAAATTCAGGGGCATATTATGGGTGGTGAAATACCCGGAAGAAATGTCTTTATCGTCAATAATTTTTACCGTGCCGGGCGGTTCTTTCATCTCAACGGCATCAATGAAAATAATAGTTTCCGGATTAAAATCTTTTATTTTTTTTGTGTAATTTTCCGGCGCAATTCCACAGTCAAGAAGATTGAGATTCTTCGCTCCGCTCAGAATGACATCATTTTTAATTTTTAATTGTAAATTTTTAATTATCTCGCAGCCGGCGCCGTCGTCACCTTTGAGAGAGTTGCCTATTCCTACAATTAAAAGATTTTTTTTGCCGGGCGGTAAATTAAGAAGTTTTGTTATAGTCATCAAAAACCCACTGCTGGTGGCGGCATTTCGGACATAAAACCTTGAATGCCGTTTGTCTGCGGAGCGGTTGAGAGGGGTCGGTAATTAGCAAAGCGTCTGCGGAGTTGTTCAAAAATTCCTGCTGCGTCAGAGCAATTATATTTATATTGCTGTATGCCTGCGTCCCTAATTTTTTCGCCACATACAAAATTTGGTCTTTCGGCGCAATAATTTCTCCGCAATCCGAACAAATTACAAGTTCTTTTTTGATTTCCGAAAACATATTATTACGATTTAAATCCGCAAGGTCAAACTCGTTTGATAATTTTACTCCCTCTTTTGTCGTGCAAAGCCGCTCGCACTGGCCGCAAAAAATACAAAAATCATGCCGCCATTTGAGAATACGAACCGGCGGATTTGCCGACAAATCATCCGTAATTAAAATTGCTCCTGGCGGGCAAACCTCCGCGCAGGCGCCGCAACCGATGCATCCTTTTTCATCAGGAACCGGCTTCCCCCTAAATCTGGGAAAAGGCGTGTGCGGCTCAAACGGAAACTTTGTTGTGTAAGGTCCTTTTATTAATGCTTTTATCGCTTCTCTAAGTTCTCTCAGTTTAGGATATTTCATATTAACACCAGTGAGTAGGCAGTAGGGAGTAGTTACTAACAAGAGCGGAATATACTTTACATGGAAGATGGTGTCATGCTGAACTTGATTCAGCATCTATAGACCCTG
>PEVQ01000153.1:0-3284 GCA_002780205.1 Elusimicrobia bacterium CG06_land_8_20_14_3_00_38_11 | reverse complement strand
ACTTGATTCAGCATCTATAGACCCTGAAACGAGTTCAGGGTGACAGACGAAGTACTTTACGGATGTAAAGTATTTTATGCTCCCCTTAGTAAAAACCACTTACTACTTACTACTTACTGCCTTTGATATCGCATAACCAATTATAGGAACAAGAAACCATAAAAATATCACGGCAACAAGTGCTCTTATACCCATCTCATCAAACCCAAGTTTAATAAATACTCCGAAAAGTATCACAGAAATCCCAAACGGAATAGATTTCGTTATCACATCCACCCGGGAATAAAAATCCGGGAATCTTACAAAACCAACACAGCCAATTAAAACTATTACTGAACCAATAATGATTATTATTTCAGCCATAATTACACCAATTAAAAATTAAAAGTTAAAAGTTAAAAATTCTTCCGACCTTGATTTTAATTTTACATTTTTCATTTTGCATTTTTAATTGCCTTTCTATTCGTCCAACTCTTTACCTTGTAAGTATTTTGACACAGCAATCGTGCCCACAAACGCAAGTATCACAGTATCTATTGTCAAATCAATAAGGAATTCTGACTCGGTTTTGAGCGCATAAATACCAAGAAATCCCATAGCAATATGTGTCATAATGATTATAGATAAAAACCTGTCGGCACCGTTAGGCCCTTTAATAAATCTCCATAAACACAAAAAACAGGAAATAATCAATACTGCCAATGCGAAATTCATACAATCACCTTTGCGATCAGTTTTTCCAATTTTTCTACATCCTGTTTCACGGACTTTTCACATCTTCCGAGCGAGTTTATTAAAAGAGTGCCTTCCCTTTCCCCGGTTACAATTATGTTCGGCGAGAGATTCAACGCCATTATCAGAAATGCTTTGCTTTTGGCATCTGATGTTCTCAATTTTATTTCAAAATTTTCCGGCGCCGGTATTTGCGGCGAAACCGAAATATAAATTTGCACAAATGCCGACTTAATCCACGACCAGAATGTCCTCGCAAAAAACAGGAGAAAATACCCGAACCGGATTTTTCGACCGGAGCCGTTTTCCTCCAAATTACCGAATAAAAATGTTACAAAAACGGAAATAACAACTCCGACGAATATATTTTCCCGGTCCAGTTTCCAGACGAGTAAAATCCAGAATATAAAACAGAAAATAAAAAGTGAAAGTTTTTTCATATTTTTTAACCACAGATTACCCCCGATAAAATCATTCGGGGGCAGGCGCCGATTGACACAGATGACACCCCGAAATACATCGGGGTAAACTCCGTGTCACCCTGATGAAAATCAGGGTCTCGAGATGCTGAAATAAATTCAGCATGACATTTCTTGTGAAAATCTTGTGTCAATCTTGTGGTTTCATTTTTTTATAGCCCTAAAATCAAACTACCGTAGCATGTTCCCAATGTAAGAACGGAAACCGCCGGCTCAACTACAAATTTTAAAATCCACGGAAATAAAAGCCCAAGTAAAAGACATGCAACAGCGAGCGTAAGCATAGAAATACGCATTAAAACCGGCACCTCTTTAATAGTTGGAAGTCGGAAGTCGGAAGTCGGAAGTCGCAAAAACACATTTCGCTGGATTTTCAAAAAATACGCAAGCGTGAAAACCGCACTCATTACGACCAAAACCCCGACGGTCAAATATCCCGCTTTGAATAATCCCAAAATTATCAAAAGTTTTGAGAAAAATCCGCCGAACGGCGGCACTCCTCCTAAAGAAAATGAAGCGGAAAGTGATGACAAAAAAGTTACAGGCATTTTATCTGAAAGCCCGCCTAATTTTGTAATATCTCTTTCACCTGTTGAATGTTCAACCGCACCCGCCACCATAAAATATAGCGACTTAAATGTTGCGTGATTTAAGATATGGAAAAGTGCGCCCGCATAAGCCAACGGTGTTCCACAGCCAAGACCTACCATAATGTATCCGATTTGGGAGATTGAAGAATATGCGAGAAGCCGTTTGAAATCCGTCTGTTTTAACGCTGAAAACACTCCGAAAAATATTGAAATAAGCCCCGCGTAAAGAAGAACCTGATGCAACGCAGTCGAAACACCCGTCACACCGAAAAATATTCTTACAATACCGTAAATTGAACAGACCTTGGAAACGGTCCCGGCAAGCATCATAGTTACAGGTGCGGGCGCGGTCTGATACGCATCCGGAAGCCATGCGTGAAACGGAACCAGCGCCGCTTTTAATGCGAACCCGAAAAGTAAAAGCGGTATTGCAAACATGATTGCATTATTCATTCCTGTGAGATTCTTCGCTTCGCTCAGAATGACGGACATATCCGCCAAATCAAGCGTACCAGTTACCGAATATAAAATGCCGATTCCTAAAAGTAAAAAGAACGAGCCGACGGTTCCCAAAACCTGGTATCTTATTGACGCTTCCAAATCCTGCTGTTCAACACCGAATGCAACAAGCGCATATGAGGAAAACGCAACCATCTCCATAAACACATAGAAATTAAAAATATCTCCCGAAAGAACGATGCCGTTTAACCCTGCAATTAAAAATAGATGTAAAATATAAAATTTCGCTTTTGCAGTGAATTTTTTCATATATTCAACTGAATACAGCATTGAAAGAAATCCGATAAGGTTGACGACAATAAGCATCAGCGCGGAAAAACCGTCAAGCACCAGATCAACACCCAAGGGTGATACCCAACCGCCCATGTGATACACGACTGCTCTGCCGTTGAGAGTAAAAATTATCACACCTGCAAATGTAAGCAGCACAAATGCCGTCACCGACGAAAGCCAGTCGCCGGCGGCATCATCAAACCGTTCAAGGATAATTAAAACCAGCGCTGAAATTATAGGCAACAGCGGAAAAAGAAGTATTAGCATAAAAGTCAACATGTAACCACAAGATTTCACAGATTTTCACAAGAAATGTCATGCTGAATTTATTTCAGCATCTCGAGACCCTGATTTTCATCAGGGTGACACGGAGTTTACCCCGATGTATTTCGGGGTATCATCTGTGTTAATCTGTGTTAATCTGTGGTTTCGTAAAATTTTTTATCCTTTAAGTTCTTTTATTTTTGAGATATCAAAAGTGCCGTATTTTTCATACAGACGGATACAGGTCGCAAGCATCAAAATTACCGCCGCAAGTGAAATAACCATAATCGCAGGTATCAATGCCTGGGGCAGGGGGTCCACAAAAACCCGCTGCGTTCCTTCAACTATGAGCGGTGCAGAAGCATCTTTTTTCCAACCAAGAAGTACAAAAAACAGACATATGCCGTACCCGATGATTTTTACTCCG
>PEVQ01000109.1 GCA_002780205.1 Elusimicrobia bacterium CG06_land_8_20_14_3_00_38_11 | reverse complement strand
TTCAAACGATATTGCTTTAACAATGAAAACGGAATCAATACGGGTGCTTGCGCCGATACCGGGAAAGTCAGCTGTCGGAATAGAAATCCCGAATCTCAAACAGGCAATCGTAGGACTGAAAGATATAATCACATCAAAAAAATTCACAGAATCAACATCACTTCTTAATTTTGCTATCGGAAAAACTACCGCGGGAGAACCATTCTGCGACGATTTGGCGCCGATGCCGCATCTTTTAATAGCGGGTGCAACGGGAAGCGGAAAATCGGTCTGCATCAACTCAATTATAATGTCGCTGCTTTTCAGGGCACGCCCGGACGAATTAAAATTTCTTCTGATTGACCCGAAACGGCTGGAACTTCCGATATATGAAAACATCCCGCACCTATATGTTCCGGGGAAAAAACCGGAAAATGTCTCGGTGCTCACCGATGCCAAGGAAGCGGCAAACGCACTGAAACTTCTGGTTAAAGTGATGGAGCATCGTTATGAAACATTCGCCAAGAAAGCGGTAAGAAACATTGACGGCTATAATGAACTCATAGCAAAAGAGGGGGGGAAAAAAGAGTACTACATCATCGTAATAATTGACGAACTTGCGGATTTAATGCTGATTGCTTCAAATGATGTTGAGGAATCTATTATGCGGCTGGCACAGATGGCAAGAGCGGTCGGAATTCATCTGGTTCTTGCAACCCAGCGACCGTCGGTGGATGTTATTACAGGCGTTATTAAAGCAAATCTTCCCGCAAGGATTGCGTTTCAGGTTCTGTCAAAAACCGACTCCCGCGTTATTTTGGATGTCAACGGTGCGGAAGATTTGTTGGGAAGAGGCGATATGCTTTATCTTCCGACGGGTTCTTCAAAACCGATGCGGATGCAGGGTAATTATGTCTCGGTAAAAGAAATTGAACGAGTAACGAACTTTATAAAAAAGCAAGCGAAACCGGATTATGAGGATATTTTTGAGACGATTGTTGCAACTGAAAAAAAAGAAGTTTCGGAAGAATCCAGAAAGGAATTGATTGATGCTCTGAAACTCGCACTTGAAAGAAAAAGAATTTCATATGATTTGTTGAAAGCAAACGGGTTCGGGAACCGCGCTGCGGATGTTTTAAGCCGATTGGAAGTTGAGGGCTTTATCAGAAAACCGGAAGGTACGAACAGATGGGAAGTTTTTACGGATAAAATTGAAGAGTTTTTGAGTAAGGAAAAATTATGAAAAAAGTTTTTTTTACAGCACTCATTATTTTTTCGACTCAGCAATTTATAATGGCTGAACGCATAATAAAAATGTATAAAGAAAGTGAAAATTCTAAATACTCTTTATACACCACTTCAACGGAAGTTCCAAAAGCAGTTGACGAAATACTGAAAAAGATGGATGAGGCGGATTTAAAAATTTCTGATGTTTCATTTTCATTCAAACAGGAAATTTTAATCGCACTGACGCAGGAAAAATCAAATATCACCGGAGAGGCGATTTTCAAAAAACCGGATTTATTCAGGATTGAACACTCAAAACCGGAAAAACAAATTGTTGTTTCCGACGGCAAAAAGATATTTTTCTATCAAAAAGAGTTTAATCAGGTTATGATTGACGATTGGAAGTCACTTTCAGATAAAGGAAATTTTCCGAAAGGAATATTCAACTTTTCATCCACGATTACCAAGTTAAAAAATAATTATTATATTTTACTTTCCGAAAAAGATGATACGGAAAAATATTATGTGCTTTTACTTATATTGAAAAGTCAACCAAATGATATGAAAGTAAAACTGTGGATTTCCAAAGAAACCTATCTCTGTGAAAAAACGGAAATAAGTTCCGAAACGGTCATATCAACGGTAATAATCTCAGATATAAAAACAAATAAAGGAATAAAAGATTCCGTTTTCAAATTCAAGATTCCAAAAGGCGCACAAATAATTTCATCACCGTTCTAAAAGGCAATTAAAAATGTAAAATGACGCTTCGCTAAAATGTAAAATTATGGTGGAAAACATTTTTAATTTTTAACTTTTAATTTTTAATTGGTTTTATATGGATATCGGTTCAAAACTAAAAGAAAAAAGGCAGGATTTGGGACTATCCGTTGAAGATGTCTCAGCCAGAACTTTAATCAATCCGAAATATCTCCATTCTATTGAAGAAAATAAATTCTCCGAAATACCGGCAGAAGTAATGACCTTGGGATTTCTAAGAAACTACTCCAATGCATTGGGGGTGAACCCAGATGAAATTATTTCCGAATATAAAAAATCAAATCCGATACAATTTCCAAAAGTTACCACGGTAAGAATTAAGAGTGAACCTGTCAAAAAAAATATAAATCTTACAAAAATCATTCCTGTTTTAATAATTATGACCGGTGTGATATTGATATTCGGATTAATTGTAATGATTTCAAATATTTTAAAATCCAACAAAATCTCGGAAACAACTTCAGTTCAGCAGGCAATCAAAAAAAATCATCTTGAACTTCGAACAACCGATAGCGTATGGATAAGGATAAAAGAAGGCGAAAATCCGATTTTTGAGGGTATAATTCCGCCCAACACAATAAAAACTTTTGAGTCGGCAGAACAATTCAGTTTGCGAATAGGAAATCTATCGGGAATCGCGGTTTCCCTAAACGGAACATCCGTTGAACTTCCGAAAGGTAAACTGGTCGGAGAAATAAAATTGCCATGAATATCGCGAATAAAATTACTCTTTTAAGAATTTCACTCGTTCCGTTTTTCATATTTTTTATGATTTATGACGAATTTTTTATGCGGGTGACTGCTTTGCTTATTTTTGTAATCGCATCCATAACAGATACGATAGACGGCTATCTCGCAAGAAAATATAAAACGGTTACCGATTTCGGAAAATTTATGGATCCATTAGCGGATAAACTTTTAGTGTTGGCGGCTTTCATATCGTTTGTTGAAATTAGAGAACTTAACATCCCGTCGTGGATGGTCATCGCCATAATTTCCAGAGAATTTATTATAACAGGTCTGCGATCTCTTGCTGCAACAAAAAATATAATAATACCTGCCGCACTTTCTGGCAAATTCAAAACCACAATACAGATGATAACAATTATTACGATTCTTGTAATTTTATGCATAAACTCTCTGCTCACTGAATTTTTTATAATAGACCTTCACACAATTCCTATTCTTAAAATCATGCCTTTTGTGTTGATGTTCATAACCACGATTCTGACTCTGATTTCAGGATTAAGT
>PEVQ01000043.1 GCA_002780205.1 Elusimicrobia bacterium CG06_land_8_20_14_3_00_38_11 | reverse complement strand
CGCCGCAGAAGCAGCGGATGTTGTCAACGATATTCTGGTAAAAATTACATAATAAAGGAACGCTGATTTATGCTGATTATGACGCGGATAATCGCAGATAATTGTAGTTGCCCAATTTATTGGGCGCCGTTATGCTTGATAAATCAAGCAACTACAATAAAATACGAAGATTCCGAATAAAAGGAGTTATATGGGTCTTATTGAAAACTTGGAAGAATCAAAAAGGTTTATTGAGGGCAGAACAAAATTAAAACCAGAAGTTGCTTTAATTCTCGGTTCAGGTTTGTCATCTATTGCCGATGCGGTTTCGGACGCTGTCCGGATTCCTTTCGGGGAAATTCCGCATTTTGCAAAATCAACGGTTGAAGGCCATAAAGGCGACCTTGTTATCGGTAAATTATCCGGCAGGAATGTTATGATTATGGCCGGCCGCATTCATTTTTATGAAGGACATGCAATGAAAGACATAACTTATCCCGAACGGCTGATGAAACATCTTGGAGTAGAAAAACTTATTATCACATCCGCCGTCGGCGCGGTAAATAAAAAATTTAAACCCGGCGATATTATGCTTATTTGCGACCATATCAATTTTATGGGGGATAATCCCTTGATGGGTCCCGAAGGTGCTTTGCAGGGAACCCGCTTCCCGGATATGTCAACGGTGTATAAAGATGAGTTGATTAAAAAAGCAGAAAAATGTGCGAAAGCATTAAAAATCAAAATTCAAAAAGGAGTATATTTTGCCGGTACGGGTCCTTCATATGAAACGCCGGCGGAGGTGAAGATGGCACGGATTTTGGGTGCGGATGTCGTCGGAATGTCAACAGTTCCGGAGGCGCTCGTCGCCAATCATTGCGGAATAAAAATACTCGGAATTTCTTATATTTCCAATATGGCCGCCGGTATTTTGAAACAGCCGCTGAATCATCAGGAAGTGATTGCAATCGGCAAAAAAATTGAAAAAAAGTTAAGCAATTTAATAAAGGAGATAGTAAGAAAAATATGATTACAGCGATAAAAACACCGATTACGGCGATAATGTATATGGTTTATCGCTGGTATCTGCCTTTTTATCGCCGTCATCATATCCCGATAACTTATGAAACAGTGGAAAATTAAACAATCCGATGTCGCGTTAATAGACGAACTTTCGGCAAAAACAGGTTATTCCAAAATAGTTATTTCTATTCTTTTGCAGAAAGGAGTCAATACGCCCCAACAAATAGAAAAATTTATTCATCCGCGGATATCCGACTTACATAATCCGTTTTTATTTGCGGATATGGAAAAAGCGGTTAAAAGAATCCGCCTCGCGATAGACAAAAAAGGAAAAATTCTTATTTACGGCGACCGTGATGTTGACGGTATCACTTCAACCAACATCGCTTATTCGTATCTCAAATCCCTCGGTGCGGATGTAGTGTGGTATATACCGTCGGACGAGGGATACGGATTGCATAACGGGTTGATTGAAAAATACAAAAAAGAAGGTGTCGGTCTGATAATAACGGTTGATTGCGGGATAACCGCCGTTGAAGAAATTAATTTTGCAACCTCGCAAAGTATGGATGTAATAATTACCGACCACCACGAGGCGCCCTCTAATCTTCCGAAAGCATTCGCGATAATTGATCCTAAATGTCCGTCGGAGAAATATCCTTTTAAGGAACTCGCAGGATGCGGAGTAGCGTTCAAACTTTTTCAGGCGGTTGCATTTTCATACTCTGATTATTTTGCAAAAGATATTGTTGTTCTGGATATTGAGACGACCGGTCTTTCGCCGTTGATGGATGAAATTGTTGAAATCGGTGCCGTGAAAATCCGCAATTTTATTGAAATCGAAAAGTTTGCCGCACTTGTCAAACCCAAAAAATCAATTCCTAAAAATGTCAGTGCCATACACGGTATAACGGATGATGATTGCAATCATTCGCCGGATATTTCCGAAGTTATGAAAAAGTTTTTGAGTTTTATCGGCGAATCAATTCTTGTCGCCCACAATTCAAATTTTGATATGGCGTTTTTATATCGCGCGGCGAAGAAAATAAAAAGGGAAATTCCGAATGATGTTGTAGATACGCTTGAATTATCCCGGAAATTATATCCTTTTAAGTCACACGGGCTTGATGCCCTCGCAAAAGATATGGACATAGAAATATCGCGATATCACCGTGCATTAAGCGATGCTGTAACTGCCTCAAAAGTTTTTGAACGGCTTGTAATATTTACAGAAAAAAAACAGCGGAAATTTATTGAGGAGTATCTTTACCTCGTGTCTTTGGGTACAGTCGCCGACATAGTCCCGCTGGTATCGGAAAACAGGATTTTTGCAAAATACGGTGTGCCGCTTCTTTATGATTCAAAAAAACCGGGGATACGAGCAATGATTAGTAATCTCCAAATTGAAAAAAAATCATGTACCGCAAAAAAGGTTTCGTGGTCAATAGTTCCGCTTTTGAATTCCGCCGGCCGTTACGGAAAAGCCGCTCTATCGGCGGAGTTGCTTATTACCGACGATAAATCCCGCGCCAAATTTTTACTTGATGAAATCCTTAAAATTAACGGGGAAAGAAAGGGATTGCAAAAAATCAACATAAAAAGTTTTATTGAAGAAACAATTAAGCAAAACGATATTGAAAATGATAAAATTTTTGTCACGGTAGTTAACAATCTGCGGCATGGCGTTACCGGAATAGCCGCTAACCAGATAATAAGAGAGTTCGGAAAGCCGGTGATACTTTTAATTTTGGAGGGCGAAGAGGCAATGGGCGCCGCCCGAAGTATAGGCGGTTTTGATATGGTTTCTGCGATTGAAAAATGCAAAGATATCGTCGTAAAATACGGCGGACATAAAGCCGCTGCGGGTTTAACCGTCGCAAAAAAAAATCTAGAAGAATTTACAAAGCGTATAAAATTTGTGGCAAATAGTTTGATAACCGATGAAATGCTTGTGCCTCATCTTTCAATTGACACGTCAATTCCCGTTTCAGATATTTCCGTTGACCTTATAAAAGAACTTGAACTTTTAGAACCATATGGTTTTGGCAACGAGCATCCGATTTTTATCGCCAATGATGTCGTATTAGGCGATTTTTCAAGCGTCGGAATTGACGGGGCGCATTTGCGTGTTCGTTTTAAGAATGATAAAATGGGTGTCGGAGGCATCGGCTGGCAGTTGGGTCGCCGCGCAGCGGATTTCAGAAAAGGCCAAAAGGTTGATGTTGTATTCCATCTTGAAATAAACGTGTGGCAGTCAAGAGAATCGGCGCAACTTATGATTTTGGATATAAAATCATCCGACGGGTTGTAATGATTTTTTTAAGTATTCAACTACTTTCGTAGTTGCGAAACTAGTTGAATAGATTCAGTTTTATCGTCGGTGCTTATATTTTTCAATATTGTAAAAAGGGGGATTCCGTGAGAATATACGATTTGATTTACAAAAAGAGAAACGGGGCGGAATTGTCAAAAGAAGAAATCAATTTTATTATCGGCGGTTTTACAAAAGGTGAAATTCCCGATTACCAGATGGCGGCGTTTTTGATGACCGTTTATTTTCGCTCAATGACGGCGCGGGAATCAACCGATTTAACAATGGCTATGGTTAACTCCGGTGAGCGTGTGGATTTATCCCAAATAAAAGGTTTCAAAGTTGACAAACACTCAACCGGCGGCGTCGGCGATACAACCTCGCTTGTACTTGGTCCGATTGTTGCTGCCTGCGGCGGCAAAGTGGCAAAAATGACCGGCCGCGGTCTGGGGCATACCGGCGGAACAATTGATAAACTTGAATCAATTCCTGGGTTTACCTGTTCGTTGTCAAAAGAAAAATTTGTTGAGAATGTAAATAGTATCGGGCTTGCGCTGATGGGACAGACGGCAAAACTTGCTCCCGCCGATAAAGTTATCTATTCGTTAAGAGATGTTACTGCGACGGTGGATTCAATTCCGCTTATCGCCGGAAGCATTATGTCAAAAAAACTTGCCGCCGGAAGCGACGGAATAGTGCTTGATGTAAAAACCGGTTCCGGTGCGTTTATGGAAAAATATAAGGATGCCTTAAAACTTGCTCAGGCGATGGTTGATATCGGCGAAGGTGCGGGCAAAAAAATGGTTGCTTTTATAACGAGTATGGATGAACCGTTGGGATTTGCTATCGGCAATTCAATTGAGGTTAAGGAAGCGATTGATACTTTAAGCGGTGTTGGTCCAAAAGACCTCACAAATTTGTGCGTTGAACTCGGAAGCAACATGCTTTTGATTTCGGGGCTTGTTAAGACGGTGGAAGAAGGAAAGAAAAAATTAAGGGAAGTTATTGTTACGAAAAAAGGTATTGAAAAACTGAAACAGATGGCGAAGGCACAGGGCGGAAATCCCGATGCGATTGATAACCCGTCATTACTTCCACAGTGTAAATTAAAGTCCGAAGTCCGAAGTCCGAAGTCAGGCTATGTTGAAAAAATAAATACACTTGAAGTGGGGATGTCGTCTTTGATTTTGGGCGCCGGCAGAACAAAAAAAGAAGATATTGTGAACCCGTCAGTCGGAATTTACTTGAAAAAAAAAGTTGGCGACAAAATTGAAAAAGGCGAGCCGCTCGCAATCTTTCACACTGACGGCGATGAAAAAAAATTCAATGAAGCAAAGAATAAATTCCTGAACGCCTACACTGTCGGAGATAAAAAAGTCAAACCGCCGAAATTCTTCTACGCAAGAGTGACGAAAGATAAGGTGGAGGAATACAAATGAAGAAAAAAAAGCGTGACCGTGAACTTTACCGATTAGTCAAGCGACTTGAAAATATGCCGTTCAATAAAAACGGCACAGATAAAAGTTATGTGTTGAATGCTCTTTTTCTCAATAATGATTATTTTTCAAAGGTAAAAAAATATGCGGTTTAGAAATCCCTATAATGAGCTTCTAAAAAAATTCAGCAAAAAGGGAATAAAATATCTGGTAATCGGAGTTTCGGGTATAAACTATTATGCGAAAGAACCCGGCACAATGTTTTCAACATTGGATTGCGATGTTTTAGTAAAGCCCAAAAGGAGAAATATTTTTTCAGCATTAAAGATATTAGAAAAAAACGGTTATCAATTAGAAGCAAACGGCGAACCGATAGTTGGAGTTGATTTTTGGCTGGCGAAGAAGATTATTGAACATCAGGCGGTAATTGTGAGTAAAAAAGACAATGCTTTAAGAATAGATCTGGTTATTAACGGCGGTAGAATACCATATAGCGAATGGGAAAAAAGTAAAAAAGAGTTTATTGTTGACGGAGTTAAAGTTAATGTCGGGGACTTAAAACACTTGATTCGTGCAAAAGAAAACAGCAACCGCGAAAAAGACAGAAAATTTCTTCAACTTTACAAAATCCAGTTAAAAGAGATGTTAAAGACCACCAAATGAATTTTTAATTTGTAGGGGCGGACTTGTCCGCCCGATTTGATGTGCCAATTGTAACCGCAGGTTTCAACCTGCGTTGTAGCGCGAGGATTTATGCCTCGCTATGATGTCATTGCGAGCCGCATAGCGACGAAGCAATCTAAAAATATGTTGTAGATTGTAGTCGCTTAATTTTATTGAGTGAGGAGGCATTTAGTGAAAAACTTTAAATGGTGGCAATGGATTTTAATCATTATTGCAATAGGAATTGTTTTTTACATTGTATATCCTAAATATTATTTTACTGATAATGGACGTGCCCGCTGTAATAGAATTACTGGTGTTGTAGATGTGGTTTCTTTTTTTGGCGACTGGGAACGAATTGGCAAAGAAAATTTGTTCATCAGATTGATTGAAAAAATTAAACTAATTTTTGAAAGTAAAGAAGAAAAGAAAAAAAGAAAAATGAGGGAGAATCTCGGTTCATTAAGGTCAGCACTTATAATTTATTATGGTGAGCACGAGGGGTTTTATCCAAAATCTTTGCAGGATTTGGCCCCAAAATATATAGGAAAAATTCCCTATCCTGAAGAGGAATGGATATATAATCCTCAAACAGGAGATGTGTATTCCCAATCGTATGGCTATTGAAAAATGATGGGAAAAGGGTGAAAATATTTAGAAAGTTTAGTAGTACAAAATATTTGCCCGAAAAGGAGACCCAATGAAACTCGGAAGAAATTTTACAAAGGTATAACAGAAACGGTTGTAATAGCTCGGTAATTCTTATGACAACTATTGTTAAACAAAACATTATTGAAAAAAAGATATTTTTGATCAGGGGTCTGAATGTAATGTTAAACAGAGACCTTGCTGAACTTTATGGCGTAAAAACAAAAAAATTTTGAACGGTTCCCGGAAGATTTTATGTTTAAATTGAGTTGGACGGAAGCTAAATCTTTAAGGTCACAAATTGTGACCTTAAACAATAGTAGCAGGATAATTTCCAGACGGGGTAAGCATATTAAATATTTGCCCTATGCTTTTACTGAACAGGGTGTCGCAATGCTTTCCAGTGTTCTTAACAGTAAAAGGGCGATACAAGTAAATATCGGTATAATGCGGGTATTTGTTAATATAAGAAAATTAGTTTCTACAAATAAAGGAATACTTAACAAGTTGAATCTCTTGGAAGACGATGTTCAATCACACGATAAGAAAATAAAAACGATTTTTAAAATTATCAACAAATCGCCAGATACCAAATTGCTATCTCCGGGGAAACCTTTTTCAAATAAAAAAGCAATTAGGGATATTATTAGCTCTTGTGAAAAGCATATTTACTGGGTAGATAAATATTTTTCAAGAGCCGGGTTAGATTGGTTATCGGAATCACTTAATACCGGTACAGTAAAAGACATAAGAATTTTGATGTCGTCGGAAAAGGTGGATAAAAAATTTCTATCTTTGTATAAAGATTTAAGGGAAGAACTCAAAAATAATGGTGTAAAGTGTGAATTGCGTGTCATAATTGATAATAAATTGAAAGCAGACATCCACGATAGATGGATTATTTCAGAAAATCTATGCTATAACATGCCATCAACTGATACTGTTGCAAGAGGACAGTATAGCGAAGTAAAAAGAACGGCAAATTTTCCGCCATTTAATGAATGGTAGGAAAAAAGCGAGGGATATCTTTAATAACTGTCAAATTTTCGTTATTTTATTATTATGCATGAGTTAGGAATTGCGAAGGATTTACTGGATATTGTATTATTGAAGGCGAAAGAAAATAATCTCAAAAAAATCACAAAAATTTCGCTGATATTGGGCGAAGCATCCGGCATTGAAGAAGATTTTCTGAGACATTCGCTGTTGGACCATCTTTTGCCGGGCACCATTGCTTCGGGTTGTCAACTTGAAATCATAAAAGAATATGTTAAAGCAAAATGCAAAAAATGTTCCGCAGAATTTGAACCTTCAGAAATGATTTTTGACTGTCCCTCCTGCCAAAACAAAGAAATTGAAATTCTTTCCGGGAAAGATGTTTATGTCGCTTCCATAGAGGGAGAATAATCCTGCCTTGATTTCCAAATCAAATCTTGTATAATGAGACCAATGAAGAAGTATTTAACCACAGATTTTTAACCACGAATTTCTCGAATTGCACGAAAACTAATTTTTTTCTTTTATTTCGTCATCCTGCTGTAGCGGGACGTGGTTACGTCTTTTTCTGTGTTCATCTGTGTCCATCTGTGGCTAAACTCTAATGAAAAGATATAAAATTACCGTTTCCGGCCGTGTTCAGGGCGTCGGTTTCAGACCGACCGTTTATCGTTATGCATTATCGGAAAAACTTTTTGGTTTTGTTTCAAATACCGCAGAAGGCGTTTTTATAGAAATTGAAGGTGCGGAAAAAAGCATCAAAAATTTTTTAAGAAAGTTGAAGTTGCACCCGCCCCAACAATCAAAAATTACAAAAATTGTAGTTAAAAAAATCCCGCCGGAGTTTGAAAAAAAATTTAGCATAAAAAAAAGCACGAACCGGAACGGCGGAAAAACCTCGTTGAATATATCGCCTGACATTTCAATCTGCGATGATTGTCTGAAAGAACTTTTTGACAAAAATGATCGGCGGTATTTGTATCCGTTTATCAACTGCACAAATTGCGGGCCAAGATTTACTATTATAAAAGACATTCCATATGATAGGAAAAAAACTGCGATGAAAGAATTTAAAATGTGTGGGAGTTGTCAAAAAGAATATGAAACTCCTTCGGACAGAAGATTTCACGCTCAGCCGGATGCCTGCTGGTATTGCGGCCCGGATGTGAAATTGGTCCGAAGTCCGAAGTCCAAAGTCCGAAGCAAAGGCATAAAAGCGATTCAAAAAACTGTTGAATTTTTGAGGAAAGGGAAAATTATTGCAGTAAAAGGTATAGGTGGATTTCATATTTGCTGCGATGCGACAAATGACAAAGCGGTAAAAAAACTTCGCCATCGGAAAAACCGTCCCGACAAGCCGTTTGCAGTGATGATGCCGAATATTGAAACAATCAAAAAGTATTGTTATGTTTCTGAGAAAGAGAAAAATATTTTACTTTCACCAGAACGTCCGATTGTCTTGTTAAAAAAAAGATTGCAAATCTCTGAACTTATTGCCCCGAATAACAACTATCTCGGTGCGATGCTTCCGTATACACCGCTGCATTATTTGTTAGTACAGAAATTTGATGTACTGTTGATGACATCCGGCAATAAACAGGATGAACCGATATGTTGTGACAACGACGATGCGATAAAAGAACTTTCCGGAATTTGCGATTATTTTCTTATTCATAACAGGGATATTTTGAATAGGTGCGACGATTCCATTGTTCAGGTGGGCAACAAAAAAAATCTGAAAGTTATTAGACGAAGCAGAGGGTATGTGCCAAATCCAATAACACTTCCCACTTTCCACTTTTCACTTCCCACTATTTTAGCAACCGGTGCCGAATTAAAAAATACATTTTGTCTGACTCGCGGCAATGAAGCATATCCGTCTCAATATATGGGTGATTTAAAAGATGCTAAAAGTTATGAATTCTACAGAGAAGCAATAGAAAAAATGAAAAATCTCCTAAAAGTTGCACCGAAAATTATCGTGCACGATTTACATCCTGATTATTTTTCAACTCAATATGCAAAAGAACTTCGGACTTCGGACTTCGGACTTCGGACTATTCCCGTTCAGCACCATCATGCTCATATTGCGTCCGTCTGTGCAGAGCATAAAATTAATAGTAAAGTCATCGGTGTTGCATTTGACGGAACAGGTTACGGGACCGATGGACATATCTGGGGCGGCGAATTTTTAATTGTAAATGGTGCCGGAACTTTTGAAAGAAAATTTCACCTAAAATATGTTGAACTTCCGGGTGGCGATAGGGCGACCGACGAGATATGGCGGATTGGTTTAAGTTACCTGTCCCGAACAAGTGCTCGTCCCGAACAAGTGTTCGGCTCCGAACAAGTGTTCGCCCCGAACAAGTGTTCGGTTGTCAAAAAAATGATTGAAAAAAAAGTGAACTGTCCGTTAACATCGTCGGTAGGCCGTCTTTTTGATGCGGTTGCCTCAATTATAAATTTAAGGCAGGAAATTACTTACGAGGCGCAGGCATCGGTTGAATTGGAGCAGTTGATAGACGGAAGATGGAAGATGGAAGATGAAAGTTATGAATATGAGCTTGTTAAAGATGAGATTGATGTAAAAAAAATGATTTCGGGAATGGTCGGCGACCTAAAAAGAAAAACTTCAAAAAATAAAATTTCGGCAAAATTCCATAACACACTTGCAAAAATAATTTTGGTTATCTGCAAGAAATTGAAAAAAGAGACAAAAATCAATAAAGTTGCGTTAAGCGGCGGTGTTTTCCAAAATTCTGTTTTGCTTGAAAAATCGGTTGAATTACTCAAAAATGCGGATTTTGAAGTTTTGACAAATAGTCAGGTCCCGTCCAATGACGGTGGAATTTCGCTGGGACAGGCGTGGGTTGCTTTTAAGTTATTGACAAATACGAAATAATTTAATAAAACCAAAGCAAGTTATTTTTTTTAATTCTTAATTTTAACCTTTAACCCAAGTTCCACGGAGAAGAAAATGGCTCGTCGGAAATAAAAAAATATTGTCCCCTGAACCCCCTATCCGAGCCCGTTTTTAAGCATAATGAGAGCGTTGAAAAACCCTGCCACAGAGGCACTGAGTTCACAGAGAAAAACAAGCCACAGAAAAAGACAGAGAATTAGTTTATACGACAGAGAATTAGAAAAATCTAATTCTCTAATTCTCTATTTCTCTGGTGTTAATCTGTGACATTCTGTGGCAAAATAACTTTTTCAACAGTGTCATAATATCACCTGTGTTTTGCAGCGTAGCAGCACTGCTTTGCTGCCCGCACCCTCCCGCCGCCCATAAACTGAAAACAAAACCAAACTGCAAAGACACTTGACTTGTCGTTTAAGATTGTATATAATAAAATTGTTGAAAAAGCCAACAATCTTGATGACGGCGATAAATCATCGTCGGTTATCGCTGTAATCTAATTCGTTAATCGCTGTAATCAAAACCGTTGAGGGACTTTTTCAATGGTCTAATAATAATTCTTAATTAAACGGGGACGGAGGAAAATCAGCAGGACAAGATCTGCAATTACAATTATTGAACAGATTGTCAATCTTTAATATTCTGAGGAGGAATTAAAAGTGGATTTCAAATATGTCGGAAAAAATGTTAAACGACCTGACGCAATTACAAAAATTACGGGCAAGGCGGTTTTTTTAGACGATATAAAACTCCCGGGAATGTTGCATATCGCTATTCTTAAACCCGAGTACGCCCATGCAAAAATTCTTTCAATAGATACAAAGGATGCGGAAAAATGCGAAGGTGTCGTGAAGGTTGTTACGGGTCGGGACTGCAAATTCAAGTTCGGCGATAATGTGAAAGACCGTCTGCCGCTGGCGGTTGATAAAGTTCGTTATATCGGTGAACCGGTTGCCGCTGTGGTTGCCGAAAATATTCATCAAGCGAGGGAAGCGGTTAAAAAGATAAAAGTCAAATACGAGCCGCTGCCCGTCTATATTGATGCCCAAGAATCACTAAAAAAAGATGCGGTTTTAATTCATGAAAACAGTTCCGGATACTGGCATCTTCCCGGAATCGGTCCCGTACCGCAGACCAACATCGGCGACCGTTATCTTCTGAAAAAAGGTGATATTGAAAAGGGATTCAAAGAAGCGGATGTGGTCGTTGAGGGCGAGTTTAATTATCCGTTCGGCTCGTCGGCGGCGATTGAACCGCACGGTGCGATTGCCTTATTTCACGAGGACGGAACACTTGAAGTTTGGTCATCCTCAATATGTCCTTTCGTAGTCAGAGATGACCTCGCCCGCTCCTATAACCTGCCCGCTTCGGATGTCCGGGTTCATATTCCTGAAGTCGGCGGATGTTTCGGTTATAAATCGGATGTAACGGTTGAGCAGACAGTCGCTTACATCGCAAGTTTCGTTCCTGGCAGGCCCGTGAAATGGGTTGCCACAAGAAAAGAGGATTTTTTATCCACGCTTTTAGGTCACGGGATAAGAACGAAAATGAAAATCGGCGCGAAAAAAGACGGAGAGTTGACAGCATTGCAGGCGACAATATATCATTCAACGGGCGGATATGTTGATACGGGGCTTCACATAATGAGAGGGGCGACCCACAACTGCACGGGAACATATCAATTTCCTAATTGCTATTTAGAAGGGCTTTCCGTCTATACAAATACGACGCCGGTCGGCGCTTACAGGGGTTACGGCCATCAGGAATCGCAGTTTGCCGTAGAGCGGCTGATGGATATATTAGCGAAAAAACTTCAGATGGACCCGTTAAAATTGAGAGAGAAAAATTATCTGGGTCCCGGAAAAACCACATCTACGGGTGAAAAATTGTGGGAGGCAAACGGCAGTGTTCAAAAATGCGCCGAGGTAGTTCAGAAAATATTATTTTCCAAACCGAAGCCCGAAGAGGATGAAAATTATTATTACGGACGGGGATTTTCCGGTTTGATGAAATCGCCCAAGGGCGCGCCTTTTTCTTCAAAAGGGTGCTATCTTAAATTCAACAGCGACGGCAGCGCGGAAATAAACATGGGCGGTGCGGAGGTGGGGCAGGGTTTGAGAACCGTTGTCCGGCAGATAGCGGCGGAGACGCTAAAAATTTCTCCCGACAGAATCCGGGTTTATACCGAGATAGACACCCAATTTTCTCCGTGGGAATGGCAGACCATCGGTTCAATGTTCACCGTGCAGGGTGGCAGAGCAGTTATCAGGGCTTGTGAAAAAGCGATTGCGAAACTTATGCAAACGGCGTCGCAGGTGCTCCGCTGCGATATTGATTATCTTGAATATGACGGCGAATATATTTTCTTGAAGCACGACCCGGATGTAAAAGTTGAGGTAAAGCAACTTGTTCAGGGTTATATGCATGAAGATGGAATAACGGTCGGAGAGGTGATTCAGACGACATCCGATGCCCGCTTGCCGCGGTATTCAAATCCTGATGCCAACGGCCAGGGCACAATCGGCGTAAGTTATACTTTCGGCGCCCAGGGCTGCGAAATAAA
>PEVQ01000117.1 GCA_002780205.1 Elusimicrobia bacterium CG06_land_8_20_14_3_00_38_11 | reverse complement strand
TGAAAGCCCCGAAATCATATACCCGCGAGGATATAGTGGAAATTTCCTGCCACGGCGGCCCCGTTCCGCTAAAAAAAACCCTTGAGTTGTGCGTCAAATACGGCGCCCGTCTTGCTGACCCCGGCGAATTTACAAAACGCGCGTATCTCAACGGGCGGATAGATTTATCCCAGGCGGAGGCTGTCTGCGATATTATAAAAGCAAAAACGGAAGCGGCACTCTCCTGTGCGGTTAGTCAGTTGAGCGGGGTTTTATCGGAAGAAATAAACAGGCAAAAAAGCGAACTTGTGGACATATTGGCTACAATAGAAGCGGCAATTGACTATTCGGAAGACGAGATACCGGTTATAGACGGCGAGGAAGTTCTCGGAAAGATTGAAAAAATTGGGACTGCGCTGGAGAAAATGCTTCTGACATTTCAGACCGGTAAAATTTTCAGAGACGGGGTAAGAACCGCTATTATAGGCAAGCCGAATGTGGGTAAATCATCACTTTTGAATGTTTTAATCGGTCAAAACAGGGCGATTGTAACGGAAATTCCCGGCACGACAAGGGACATCATAGAGGAGACGATTGACATTTCGGGTATTCCTCTGATTTTGACGGACACCGCCGGCATAAGAAAACACAGCAAAGATATAGTTGAAAAAATAGGAATTGAGAGAGCGCAGGAGACGCTGGAAACCGCCGATTTGGTCCTGTTCGTGTTAGATTCGTCTTCAAAATTAAGTCCTGAAGATTTTCAGATTGCCGAACTGCTCGTTTCAAAAAAAGTTATTTTGGTTTTGAATAAATCCGATAAGCCCTCTAACATCGGCGATGTGTCAGAATTGGAAATTTCTGCTCCGGTTGTTAAAATCTCCGCATCAAAAAACGAGGGTTTAGAAGACCTAAAAAAGATTATTTATAATTTATTTATAACAAGCGATATAACCACCGGTGATTTTATACTTACAAATGTGCGGCATAAAATTTTGATAGAGCATTCGTTGGACTCGCTTGAAAAAGCGGTTGCGTCGATTAAAAACGGTTTATCGGAGGAGTTTACGGCGGCGGATTTGCGGAGCGCTCTGAATTATTTGGGCGAAATTACCGGCGAGGTCCCGACGGAAGAAATACTTGACAGGATTTTTTCAAATTTCTGCGTCGGGAAATAAATAGCGCTCGCAAGCAAATATTCCCACGGGGACTTCCTGCGGTCGCTTTGGTCGCTCCTTTGTAGTCGCTTAAAGAATTTGCCCCTAAAGGGACTCCCTACGGTCGCTCCTGCAGGGTATAGGTCGCAAATTCAAAACCTGCAGACGCTTTGCTAATTTCTTGCTTCGCTTTGCAATTAAAAGGAGGGAAAAATGCTCAACATTGCGTATCTGATTGTCGGTTTGGCGGCGGGAATTATGGGCGGGTTGTTCGGTCTCGGTGGCGGCACAATTTTAATCCCGGCACTTGTTTATTTATTCAAGATGACTCAGCATCAGGCACAAGGCACATCTCTTGCTGCGATGATTCCGCCGATAGGACTTCTTGCTGCCATAAAATATTACCAAGCGGGACATATAAACATAAAAGTCGCCGCGTTCGTAGCTCTCGGTTTTTTTATCGGCGGTTATTTCGGCGGGACCTTCGCCCAGTCGGTCAGCGACCCTCTGCTTAAAAAAATCTTCGGGGTTTTTATTGTAATAGTCGGATTAAATATGTTTTTTGGAAAATAAAATGCAAAAAATTTTCAAGGCACGGTTCCTGATTTTACTTTTAAGTTTTTCTGCGTGTTCTTTGTATCGCCCGAAACAAAAAGTTTGCAAAATAATTTATGCGCAGGATTCCCCCGTATCGTTACAATCCATCGCAGTTTTTCCGGTTGCAATAGGATTTCCCACCGCTAATGCCACCGAATTTGTTCCGCTTGTCAAATCACCGCTTATTATAGAAAATAAATCAGAGGATTGGCTCGGCCGCCGAGAGGAAAAAATGCTCATTGACTTTGAGACCGCCGAAAAAATAAGCAATATCACATCCGAGCATTTTTATAACATTTTGCTCAAAAAGAAAAAGTATCGCCGCATTGTTCATTCTGACACCGTAAGAAATGTAATGTGGGATAAAAAAAACTGGGGCATCGGTAATTTTAAGAGAGTAGATGATTTGAACAATCCCGAAACCCTTGAAAAATTATATGAAATTTCCAACGAATTAAAAGTTGACGGTTTGCTTATCAGCGTTATAAAAAAATGCGAAACGATTATTATTAATAAAAATGTAAAATCAACCGGAAGGGAGAGTTTCGGCGAGTATCAGAAAAGTATGAGTTATTCTTATAAATTTGAACTTGAATCGGGACTTTTCGCCGCATCCGAGAAAAAAATCGTCTGGCTTGGCGAGTCAAAAGAAACAAAATCAAACACTACGCCGGAGTTAGAGCAGAATATACTTATTGCAGTCGCCACAAACGGACTTGAAAAATTTTTCAGAAAATATCTGACGGAAAAAATTTTGAGAGAGGAGCCGGAATATCAATGCGTGTTAAAAATAGCAAATACCTTGCCGTTTTGAAATCTGTGTTAATCTGTGTCAATCTGTGGTTTCATATTTTGACTTTTTGTTTTTTGTTGAGTGATTTTGTATATTCCGAGTCATTATCCGGAAAAATTATTATTGTTGACCCGGGGCATGCCGCAAAAAATTTTAGCGGGAAAATTGTAAATTACGGATGTAAAAGCGCCTCCGGTGTAAAAGAGACGGATATCGTTGTTGATATTTCCGAAATTTTGGGCGGGCTCTTTTTGCAAGAAGGCTCGACGGTATATTTTACCCGTGACAGACAAAATTATTGGCGTTCTGCAGAAAGCCAGGATGCCGATAACCAATCCCGCGCCGAGTTCGCCAACTCAAAAAACGCCGACCTGTTTTTGCGAATCCACTGCAATTGGTCTCCGAGCAAAAAAAAGCGGGGCGTTTCAGTTCTGTGGTATAAAGATGACTCAAAAAAATTTGCCGAAACGGTCTATGAAGAAATAAAAAAATCCGGAGTTATCGTTGACGGCATTCATAAGCAGCACCTCGTCGGTTTTGAGTTTGCCAAAGTGCCGTCAATTTTGATAGAATACGGCTATCTTTCCAACAAATCCGATGAAAAACTCCTGAAAGACAAAAAGTATTTACAAAAAATTTCAGAGGTCATCGTAGACGGTCTGAAAAAACATTTTGCGGAGGAAAAATGATTCCAAAATATCAAAAAATAATATATTCACATA